>JBKJKB010000107.1:0-8211 GCA_046597675.1 Gemmatimonadaceae bacterium | reverse complement strand
CGTCCACGGTCAGCCGCCGGATGACCGGCACGGCGTCTTCGACGAGCGGGACCTGCACGATGATGTATCGCGAGGGACGCGAGCTGTCGCGACTCTCGGATCGCATCATCGTGCAGGTCCCGCTCGTCGAAGACGCCGTGCCGGTCATCCGGCGGCTGACCGTGGACGGCGTGGACGTCTGCGCCAATTACATCTTCAACGCGGCGCAGGCCGCGATCGCGGCGAGAGCCGGGGCGGGCAAGGTGCTCGTTTCGGTTCCCGACCTGGACGCACAGGGCCAGTCGGTCGACGAAGTCCTGGGCGAGATACGCGCGGTCTTCGATCGTACGCACGCCGAGTGCGATCTCATGGCAGCGGGACCCAGGAGCGCGGCCGAATTCACGTCCTGCATACTCGCGGGAGCCGACATCATCTGCATCACGCCCATCCTGCTCAGGACATTGATCCTGCACCCGTCGACCGACCGCGCGCTCGACAGGTTCCTCAACGAAGCGGGAAAGCGCGGGAAACAACGGAGCTTTACGTGAGCCGCACCTTTGGCTGTCTCCTCGTGACGTTGATCCTCATCGGTTGCGAGGGAGCTTCGCCGAGCCCGTCGTCCGCCCAATCGGCGGCGACAGCCGCGAGCCCGGCACAGGTGGATGCCTCGCGGCGGACGGCGATCACCGCAGCAGTCACGCGCGTCGCTCCGGCCGTGGTGACGGTTCAGACGGAAGCTGTCGAACGGGTCACCGATTTCTTTTTCGGCAGAACCGTCGAACGGACCCGCCCCGGACTGGGATCGGGATTCATCGTCAACGCCGACGGCACGATCCTCACCAACGCGCACGTCGTCGCCGGCGCTTCCCGCATCTCGGTAGCGCTACCCGGGGGCGCGACGTATCCGGCGCGGCTGATCGGCGCCGACGAAACCAACGATCTCGCTGTGATCAAGGTCGACGGCCAGACGATGCCCGTCGCGCCGCTCGGCAGCTCACGGGATCTGCTGATCGGCGAATGGGCGATCGCGATCGGCAATCCATTCGGCTTTCTGCTCGGCAACACCGAGCCAAGCGTAACCGCGGGCGTCGTGAGCGGCGTCGGCAGGAACATCGCCGCGGGTACGGGCGAGGGCGCCGGCGTGTACGTGGACATGATTCAGACGGATGCGTCCATCAATCCCGGCAACTCGGGCGGTCCGCTCATCAACGCCGTGGGAGAAGTGATCGGCGTAAACAGCTCGATCTTCTCCCCTTCAGGCGGGTCCATCGGGCTGGGCTTCGCTATTCCCATAGACAGAGCGAAGCGCGTGATGGAGGACCTGCTCGCGCACGGCGTGATCCGCCGCCCGTGGGACGGAATCAACATCCGCGTGGTCGCGCCGGGCGAGAACCCGCGCGAGATGTTGAGCGCGGGTGTCGTGGTGAACAGCGTGGTCCCAGGATCGCCGGCCGACCGCGCGGGCGTCAGGATCGGCGACGTGATCCTGCGGGCCGGTGACCGGGTGCTGCGGAATCCCTACGACTGGCAGGCAGCGCGGCTCGACTTCCGCGTCGGGGACGTGGTGCCGCTCGTGCTCCGCCGCGGCAGCCGTGAGACGAACGTGTCGATGCGAATCACCGATCTGCCCGAAGTCACTGCGCCGCGCGTCGCCGTGCTGCAGGAGATTCAGCTCGTGACGCTTTCCCCGCAGATCCGCGAGAGCCGCCGCATCCGCAGCGCGAACGGCGCACTCGTGGTGAACATCAGCGAGCGGGTGTCATCCGAGGTCGGCCTCGAGCGCGACGATGTCCTGCTCCAGATCAACAACGCGCGGATCGGCTCGGCGGAAGACGCCGCGCGCGCGATCAACTACTTCGCCGGGCGCAGCGTGATCGAAGTCTGGTTCGAGCGCAACGGCCAGCTGGGTCACACATACTTCCGGGTGAGATGACCGAGCACGATCGCTACTCCTCTCCGCTGGCCGACCGGTATGCGTCGTCCGCCATGCTCGAGCTATGGTCCCCGCGCACGCGATACGGAATGTGGCGACGGCTGTGGCTGGCCCTCGCTGAATCCGAGCAGGAGCTTGGCGTGGATATCCCCGCCGAAGCCATCACGCAGATGCGCGAGCGGCTCGACGATATCGACTTCTACGCGGTGGCCGCGTACGAGCGACGATTCCGCCACGACGTAGTCGCCCACATCCACGCGTTCGGCGACGCGGCGCCCGCCGCGAAGCCTTTTATTCACCTGGGCGCGACCAGCGCGTTCGTGACCGACAACGCCGATCTGATTCTGATGCGGCGCGGGCTGGACCTGCTGCGCGGCCGGATCCTGCAGATCATGCGCTCCCTCGCCGCTTTCGCCCGCGAGTGGCGGGACGAGCCCACGCTTGGCTACAAGCACCTGCAGCCCGCGCAGCTCACGACCGTGGGCAAGCGCGCCACGCTCTGGCTGCAGGACCTGGTGCTCGACCTCGCGGACCTCGATCACCGCCGCGAGATGCTTCCCTTCCGCGGGGTGAAGGGAACCACGGGCACGCAGGCGTCTTTCCTCGAGATCTTCGAAGGCGACCACAGGAAAGTGCGGGAGCTGGAGCGGCGCGTGACGGCGCGGATGGATTTCTCTTCCGCCCTGGGCGTAACGGGTCAGACGTATACGCGGAAGCTCGACGCGTGGGTGCTGGGCGTCGTCTCCGGAATCGCATCGAGCGCCGCGAAGTTCAGCGGCGACATACGCATGCTGCAGACTTTTGGCGAGCTGGAAGAGCCGTTCGAGCAGGACCAGGTGGGCTCCTCGGCGATGGCGTACAAGCGGAACCCGATGCGCGCCGAACGGATCGCATCGCTGGCGCGCTTCGTCATCTCGCTCGAGTCGAACGCGCATCATACGCACAGCGTGCAATTTCTCGAGCGCACGCTCGATGACAGCGCCAATCGGCGCATCGTGATTCCCGAGGCGTTTCTCGCGACCGACGCGATTTTGCTGTTGATGGGAAACATCGTCACTGGAATGGAGATCTATCCCCGGCAGATCCGGAAGCGCATCGAGCGCGAGCTGCCATTCATGGCCACCGAGGAGCTCATCGTGCGAGCGGTGCGGGCCGGGCGCGACAGACAGGTCGCGCACGAGGTGATTCGCCGGCACAGCCTCGCCGCCGCGCGCGCCATGAAGGAGGGCGCGGACACCAACGACATGCTTGACCGCCTCGCCTCCGACCCGGAGTTCGGCTTGCCGCTTGACGACCTGCGGGGGGTGCTCTCGCCGGAGCGCTTCGTCGGTCGCGCGCCGCAACAGGTTGACGATTTCCTCGCCGAGGTGGTGGAGCCCCTTCTCGCCGGCGCGATGCCGGCCCAGACCACGGACGAAATCCGCGTTTGAGGGATCCCATGCTGGAGTCCCGGCTTCCGCTCCCGCTGCTCCGTAAGGGAAAAGTTCGCGACGTGTACGAAGCAGGGCCCGACACGCTCCTTCTCGTCGCCACCGACAGAGTGAGCGCGTTCGACGTGGTGATGGACGAGGGCGTGCCGCACAAGGGCGCCGTTCTCACCCAGCTCACGGCATGGTGGCTCCGGCGTCTGGAGGACGAAGTCCCGCACCACATGCTGAGTGCGGACATCGGCCAGATCACCGAAGCCCTGCCGAGCCTGGCGGCGCACCGTGACGAGCTTGCTGGGCGCGTCATGCTGTCGAGACGAGCCGGGGTTTTCCCGATCGAGTGCGTGATTCGCGGATATCTCGCCGGCTCTGCGTGGAAAGAGTATCGGTCGCATTCGACCCTCGCCGGCGAGCCGCTCCCGCCGTCGCTCCGGGAAAGCTCCAGGCTGAACCCGCCCCTCTTCAGCCCCGCCACGAAGGCGGCGACCGGGCACGACGAGAACATCACGCGCAGGCAGGCCGCGGCGATCGTGGGCGAACAACGCATCGCCGAGCTGGAGCGACTGACGCGCCTGGTTTACGAGCGCGGCAGCGCCTACGCGGCGTCGCGCGGAATCATCATCGCCGACACCAAGCTCGAGTTCGGTGAGGCGGACGGGCGGGTTATATTAGTCGACGAGGTACTCACCCCCGACAGCTCGCGCTTCTGGCCCGCGGACCGATACGAGGAAGGCGTTGCGCCACCCAGTCTCGATAAGCAGCCGCTGCGCGATCACCTGGAACGGGAAAAGTCTGCCGGCCGCTGGAACGGCGATCCGCCGCCCCCTCCTCTTCCAACCGATGTCATTGATTCGATGAGCCGGCGATATCTCGAGATATATCAGCGCCTGACCGGCGGCCCCCTCCCGACCTTCGGGCAATGAACTTCGCTCGCGAAGGACTCGTCTTCATAGGAATCGCCTCCGCGCTCGCCGCGACCGCGTACGCGTTCGCGCTGGCGCGCAGATCGTGGACGCTGTGGCTGATCGCGTTCGCGCTCACGCTGCTGGCGCTCTGGGTCGCGTACTTTTTCCGCGACCCGGAGCGCACCGGGGAGCGCGGCGAGACGATCGTGGTCTCCCCCGCCGACGGCAAGATCGTGATGATCACCGAAGTGCAGGAGCCGGCGTTCATCGGCGGCACGGCCATCAGAATCTCGGTGTTCATGAACGTGTTCAACGTTCACGTGAATCGTTATCCCGTTGACGGGACCGTCCGCTACGTCCACTACAACCCGGGCAGATTCCTCAATGCGGCAACCGAGAAATCGAGCCTGGAGAACGAGCAGATGTCTGTCGGGCTCGAGACCGCAAGCGGCCGCATTCTCGTGCGGCAGATCGCCGGGCTCATCGCACGGCGGATCGTGACGTACAGCAAGGAGGGCCAGCAGGTGAAGCAGGGCGACCGCATGGGCATCATACGGTTCGGCTCCCGCGTCGATGTCTTCATACCCCCCGGCTCCAGGATTCGCGTCAAGACCGGTGAGACCAGCAACGCCGGCGTCACGGTGCTCGCGGACCTGCCCGCTCGATGATGGACGACGAAACGCACGGGCAGCGGCGCGTACGGCGCGCGGTGGTCGTGCTCCCGAACGGATTCACGCTCATCAACCTGTTCTTCGGGGTGTTCGCCATAGTCGCCGCGTCGCGCGGCGAGTTCAGCACGGCGGGGCTGTACATCGTCTTCGGTGGGATCGCGGACGCGCTGGACGGTCGAGTAGCGCGCGCGACGAGAACGGGCTCGCGCTTCGGATCCGAGCTCGACTCGCTGGTGGACGCGATCTCGTTCGGGCTCGCGCCGGCGCTGATCATGTACTTCGCGGTCCTCACCCGCGAAGGCTGGGACTGGATCTTCGTATTTCTGTATGTCATGTGCGCGGTGATCCGTCTCGCACGCTTCAATGTGGAGCAGGCTGGCCGCGCCAAGAAATATTTTCATGGCCTACCGAGTCCAGCGGCCGGGCTAACGCTCGCGACCTACTACTGGTTCAGCCAGACCGACCTCTATACCGACACGGTGATCGGGGATCTGCCGTGGCAGGTGGTGCTGCGGTACCTGATGCTCATGCTCGGGTTCCTGATGATCAGCAACGTGTCCTACCCGGCCGTACCAACGGTGGGGTACCGGAAGCCGAGCGAGATACTCGGATCGCTGGTCGTCGCGTCCACGTTTCTGGGCGTCCTTTTCCTGCCGCGCGAGTTTTTTTTCCCGGCTCTCATTCTGTACGTGCTGTACGGCATTGTGAAGACTGTCGTGTACGGGTTGATAGGCCGGCGGTCCAGCGGGGACGAACCCGTCATCAGCGACGACGACGAGGATCTGGAAGTGGCGCCCACTCGTGAGCTTTTGGAAGCGGATCTGGTCGCGGCGCAACGCAAGCGCCGCCGCCGGCGCCGCCATGGACGTGGCGGCGGATCGGAGGGTCAGCGGCCTTTCTCCTCAGGGCCGGAATGAAGCCGCACCGCGTGTACCGGATCGCGGTGCACATCGTCCCTCGCGCCGGCTTGCTCGATCCCCAGGGCAACACCATCACCGGTGCGCTCCACTCGCTCGGCTTCAAGCACGTGCACTCGGTGCACGTCGGACGCCACATCATCATCGAGACCGAAGCGCCGGACGCGCTCCAGGCCGAAACGACGGTGCAGGAGATGTGCGAGAAGTTGCTTGCGAATCCGGTAACGGAAGATTTCGAAATCACCTCGGCGGTGCCGGCATGAAATTCGGCATCGTCACGTTCCCCGGCTCCAATTGCGACTACGACGCGTATCGCGCAGTGGTGGACCAGCTCGGCGCCGAGGCGTCGTATCTCTGGCACAAGACTGAAGATCTGGAGGGCGTGGACGTCGTCGTGCTCCCCGGTGGATTCAGCTACGGCGACTATCTGCGCGCTGGTGCCATAGCGCGGTTCAGTCCCATCATGCGGCAGGTCGTGGCGCACGCGCGGCGCGGCGGACCGGTGCTCGCCATCTGCAACGGGTTTCAGATAGCGTGTGAGGCGGGACTGCTCCCCGGTGCGCTCGTGCGCAATGCCGGCATGCGCTTCATCTCGGACGCAGTCCACCTCCGGGTCGAGAACCATGGGACGATGTTCACCTCGCAGTATGCGGCGGACGCGGTGCTGCGAATTCCGATCGCGCACGGCGAAGGCCGCTACGTGGTCGACGCGCCGACCCTGGCACGCCTGGAAGACAACGACCAGATCGTGTTCCGCTACTGCGACCCGGCCGGCGCGGTCACGGATGAAGCGAATCCAAACGGCTCGATGCGCGGCATCGCCGGAATACTGAGTGACGAAGGGAACGTTCTCGGCATGATGCCTCATCCCGAGCGCGCGGTGGATCCTCTGCTCGGCCCGCCCGACGGGCTGTTGCTGTTCGAGTCGCTGCTCGCGAGGACGGCCGTGTGAGCAAGGTTGCTCCGCGCCCCGGCGACCCGCGGATAACTCCCGCGCTCGTCGCGGAGCACGGCCTCAACGAAGACGAGTTCAAGCGCCTGGTGGACATGCTCGGCCGCGAACCGACGTTCACCGAACTGGGAATCATCAGCGCGCTTTGGAGCGAGCACTGCTCCTACAAGCACTCGCGCGCACTGCTGAAGACGCTTCCGACGGAGGGGCCGCAGGTTCTCCAGGGTCCCGGAGAGAACGCAGGCGTCGTATCGGTCGGAGCGGGCATGGCCGTCGCATTCAAGATCGAATCGCATAACCATCCTTCGGCGGTCGAGCCGTACCAGGGCGCGGCCACCGGCGTCGGCGGAATCCTGCGCGACGTGTTCACGATGGGCGCGCGCCCCATCGCGATGCTCAACTCGCTGCGCTTCGGCTCGCTCGACAGCGCGCGCGTCCGCTATCTGTTCGCGGGAGTCGTGAAGGGCATCGGCGATTACGGCAACTGCGTCGGGGTACCGACTGTCGCCGGCGAGATCGTCTTCGACGACGCATACGAGACCAATCCCCTGGTCAACGCGATGTGCGTTGGGGTGATGCACGAGAGCGAGCTGATCACGGCGAAGGCCGAGGGGATCGGCAATCCGATCATCGCCGTGGGCGCGCGCACCGGGCGCGACGGGATTCATGGAGCGTCGTTCGCGTCGGAAGATCTCTCCGAAGCGAGCGACGCCAAGCGCCCCCGCGTTCAGGTCGGGGACCCATTCACGGAGAAGCTTCTGTTGGAGGCGAGCCTCGAGCTCATCCGAAGCGGCCACATCGTGGCGATTCAGGACATGGGCGCAGCTGGCCTCACGTCATCGTCCGCCGAGATGGCCGAGCGTGGCGAGGTCGGCGTAACGATCGACGTGAGCAAGGTGCCGGTGCGCGAGCAGGGTATGACGCCGTACGAGATTCTCCTCAGCGAATCGCAGGAGCGGATGCTGGTAGTCGCGAAGCGCGGGCACGAGAACGCCGTCGCGGAGATCCTGCAGCGGTGGGACCTGACCGCGGCCGTGATAGGCGAGGTCATCGCGGAGCCGGTGTATCGCGTGACGGAGGGCGACACGGTGGTCGCCGAGTTCCCGGGGTCGCGGCTGGTGACGGATTGCCCGCGCTACTCGCCCGAAGCTCGTGAGAGCGACGAGATCGTTCGCCTGCGCGAGACCGACGTCGCGAGCATTCCGGAGCTGCCGGAGGAAAAGGACCCGCTCTGGGCGTTCGAGCGCATGCTTTCGTCGCCCACGATCGCCAGCAAGGCGTGGGCGTACCGGCAGTATGACTCTACCGTGCGCACCAACACGGTGCTGGGACCGGGCGGCGATGCGGCCGTACTGCGGCTGCGCGGGTCGAACCGCGCGATCGCGGTGAAGACCGATTGCAACGGGCGCTACGTGTACCTGTCGCCA
>JBKJKB010000327.1:0-4763 GCA_046597675.1 Gemmatimonadaceae bacterium | reverse complement strand
GCGGACGGTTCCTGGATTCACGCCGAGCACGAGCGCGTGCAGGCCATGCGCGCGCTGATGACCGGCGAAGTGCGCTGGGATCCGGAGCCGATCCCCGACGTGCGCGTTCCCGCGGACCGCCTGCGCGTCGCGGGCACCTCTCTCGAGGCATCGTCGCTGCTCGCTCTCGCAACCCTTCTTCGCAGCTCGCGCCGCACCATCGGCGCGCTGCGCGATGAAAAGCGGTCCGCGATCGCGCGCGCAGTCCTGGGCGGATTCGGCCGGCGTCTCGTCAGCGCGCAGCCCGTCGAGAGCTCGATCGAGAAGGCCATCTCCGAGGATGGGGAAGTCCGCGACGACGCATCACCGACGCTGCGTCGCGTAAGGCGCGAGCTCCGAAGCGCCGAGGAAAGTTTGTTCGGCGTGCTGGAAAACGCGATGCGCATGCTGGCGCCGCACCACCAGGTGGCCGACATGTCGGTGACGATTCGCAACGGCCGCTACGTGATTCCCGTGCGCAGGGATGCTCGCAACGTCATCCGCGGGTTGGTGCACGACACTTCGGCCACGGGCGCCACGCTTTTCGTCGAGCCACCAGCGGCGATCGAGGCGGGCAACAGGATCCGCGAGCTGCAGGGTGAAGAGCTGCGCGAGATCGACCGGATTCTTCGCGAGTTGACCGAGCGTGTGCGACCGCTGGCTGCCGAGATCGCTTCCGCGCTCGACGCGCTCGTGGAGCTGGATTCGCTGTACGCGCGCGCGCGATTCGCCGCGGAGTTCGAGTGCGCCGTGGCGGAGATTGCCGCCGAGAGCGAGGGATTCTCGATCGTCGCGGGACGCCACCCACTGCTGCTGGCGCAACGGATCGAAGTGGTGCCGTTCGACCTCGAGATGGCGGGCGACGAGCGGACGCTGCTCTTGTCGGGGCCGAACACCGGCGGAAAGACCGTTCTGCTCAAAGCCATCGGACTGTTCTCGGCGATGGTGCAGGCGGGGATACCGGCACCGGTCGGGACGGGCAGCCGCGTCGCGCTGTTCGACGATCTCTTCGCCGACATCGGCGACGAGCAGTCCATCGCCGCCAGCCTCTCGACGTTCAGCGCGCACGTGAAGAACCTCGCCGAGATCCTTCGCGGCGCGACCGCGCGGTCGCTCGTGCTGATCGACGAGCTCGGCTCGGGCACCGATCCTATGGAGGGCGCGGCGCTGGGCGGAGCGATCCTGGAGGAGCTTACCCGGCGGGGCACATTCACCCTCGCAACGACGCACCTCGGCGCGCTCAAGGAGCTGGCGACGTCCGTGCCAGCTGTCGTGAACGCCTCGCTCGAGTTCGACGCCGCGCGACTCGCGCCGACGTACCGCCTCGTGAAAGGAATTCCGGGCCGGTCGTACGGACTCAGCATCGCCCGGCGGCTCAATCTTCCCGCGAATGTTCTCGATGCGGCGGAAGAGCGACTGCCCAAGGGCGAGCGCGACACCAACGCTCTGCTGACCGAACTGCAGGAGCGCGACGCGAAGCTGGCCGAGCGCGACCGCGAAACGGCGGAGCTGGCGGCCGAGACGCGGGAGCGCCTCGCAAACGTCGCGGCGCGCGAGCAAAGGGTCCGCGAGCGCGAGCGCGAAGTCGAGAAGGAAAGCAGGAGCGCCGCACGCAAGCACCTCCTCGATGCGCGTTCCGCCGTTGAAGAAACGATTCGCGAGCTCAGGTCATCCTCGGCCGCGGCGGTCGAAGACGCGGCGCGGCTCGCGCGCCGAAACATCGAGCAGCTTGCGGGCGAAGAGGCGGCCGCCCTGGAGAAGCTGGACGAAGATGATGTCTCAAACGAAGTTCAACCGGGTAAACCCGCTGGTGCAGCCGTACCGGGGGATCTGGTAGAGCTCGACACTTTTGGAGGCCGCACTGCCAAGCTGCTGGAGCTGCGGGACGACGAGGCAGTGGTCGCCCTTGGCTCCATCAAGCTCAACGTTCCGCGCGCAAGCATTCGCAGGGCCGCCATACAACTCGTCGCCGCTGAGAAGGTCCCGGTCCGGGGTGACATCCCGGAAGTTCATGCGGCGACGGAGGTGGATCTGCGCGGCCTGCGCGCGAACGAGGTCGAGGAAGTCGTAATGCAGGCGGTAGACAGCGCCGTGCTGGCGGACCTCAAGGTGCTGCGGATCATTCACGGAAAGGGGACGGGCGCGCTGCGTGAGCGCGTGAACGAGATGCTCAGGAAGGAGCCACGCGTGTCGAGCTTTCGACTCGGCGCGTGGAACGAGGGTGGCGCAGGGGTCACTATCGCGGAGCTGGCTTGATCCCCGACGAAGTAGTCGAGCAGGTGCGCGAAGCGGCGGACGTCGTGCAGATCATCGGCGAATACGTCAAGCTGAAGAAGGCCGGCGCTGATTATCGCGGGCCGTGTCCCTTCCATCAGGGAACCCACCGCAACTTCTCCGTATCTCCACGGAAAGGGATCTTCTACTGTTTTGTCTGTCACGAGGGCGGGGACATTTTTCGCTTCGTGCAGAAGCGCCTTGGCGTCGAATGGCCGGAGGCGGTGCGGATAGTCGGCCAGAAGGCCGGCGTGGAAGTGAAAGAGGTCGACACCCGCCGCGAAGGGCCGGATTCGCGCGAGCCGTTCTGGGAGATAAACGCCGCCGCCGCCGAATACTTCCGCACCATGCTGTGGGACGATCCGCGCGGAAAGACGGCTCGCGATTATCTCGAAAGCCGCGAAATCTCGCGCGAGCTGGCGCAGGAAATCGGAATCGGGTTCGCGCCGTCGGAGATCGGGCTGATGCGGGCGTATCTCTCGACGCTCGGATTCGAGGACGCGCGGATGCTCGAAACGGGACTGCTCGTGCAGCGCGAGGAAGGCACCGAGCCGCGTCCGCGCTTTCGCGATCGCCTCATGTTTCCGATTCTCGACGCGATGGGACGGCACGTCGGCTTCGGGGGACGAGTGCTCGGCAACGCGGAGCCGAAGTACCTGAACTCGCCGGATTCCCCCGTGTTTTCGAAGGGGAAGCTGCTGTACGCGCTGAACTGGGCGAAGAACGAGATCAGGCGGGAAGACCGCGTTCTCGTCGTCGAAGGTTACTTTGACGTGGTGCGACTGATAGCCGCCGGCGTGCGGACTGGCGTCGCCCCGATGGGAACCGCGCTCACCGACGCTCAGGCAACGCTCATCCGCAAGTACACGAAAAACGCCGTCTTGCTGTACGACAACGATCGTGGCGGTCTCGCCGCGACCTTCAGGTCCGGCGACGAATTGTTGCGGCAGGGATTCGGCGTGCGAGTAGTGACGCTGCCGGAGGGAGATGACCCCGACACGTTCGTCAGGCGAGAAGGCGCCGCCGGTCTCGAGCGCGAGATTACCGCGGCCATAGACGTATTCGAGCGCAAGGTCCAGATCCTGCAACGCGTGGGAGCGTTCAGCGAGCTGCATAAGAAGCGTCGAGCTCTCGATCGCCTCCTACCGACAATCCGTGCGGCGTCCGACCCGATCATGCGTGACCTGTACCTCGCGCGCGCCAGCGAAGCATCCGGCGTAGACCGCGCGATTTTGCAGCGCGAAGTCGAATCGCCCGCGCGCCGCGGCGAACGCCCGGCAGGCGCGCCGCCCCCGCAGTTCGAGCCGGATATCGGTCAATCGATTCCAGTGCGTGCCCCCCGCGGCAATGAGCGCGCCCCGCAGGCAGAGACAGGCAGCTCAGCCGAGCGAGAGCTCATTCGCGCCATGCTGCAGCAGCGATCGCGCGTGGCGGAGATCGCGGAGAAGGTCGGGCTCGATAGCTTTCGCGATCGGCACTATCGCAGAATTTTCGCGCGCTTGTTGGAGTCCGAAGAGGACACTCCCTTGCAGCAGCTGGTGGAAGGGCTCCCTGAGTCGGACGTCGCGGTGATTGAAGAGCTGCTGTCCGAGATCGGTGCGCAGATCGATCCGCAGCGGACCGTTGACGACAGCCTCACGGCCATTCGCGTCCGCGAGCTCGACGAGAAAATGATGGAGATCGACGCCACGTTACCGCTCGCGAGGGCGGATCAGAAGGACGAATTAATGAAGCTCAAGCAGGAGCTGCGCGATGAGCTCAACAGCTTGAGACGGACGCGGTACAAGGCCTTCCGCGTTCGCCGTAAAACAGCGCCTGAGAGAGAGTAATGCACCCGAACATCGACGAACTGCTCGCACTGCAGGCAGACGATAACCGCATTTCCGGAATCGAGCAGAAGATGGCGGCGCTGGCGCCGCGGCTACGCGAGCTGGATCGCGTTCGCCAACAGGCAGCCGACGCCGTGCAACGTGCGGAAGCGGCCATAGGGGGCGAGCAGCAGCGACAGCGCGACATTCAGGCGCGCGTCGAGCTGCACAAGAAACAGCAGGAACGGAACCTCGCTCAGCTGGACTCGATCAAGAAGATGAAGGAAGCGACGGCCGCGATGTCCCAGGTCGAGACTACGCGCCGGCTCGTGGCGGAGGACGAGAGCGAGATCGCGGCGATGGGCCGCCGGATGGAGACGATGCGCGCGGACGTCGAGCGCACCCGCGCGGCACTGACCGCGGCTGAGGAGGAGCAGGCGAGCGCCCGGGAAGAGATCGCGGCCGAGCAGGGCACGCTCGAGTCGGAGCTGAAGGAGGCGCGGGCGGAACGGGGAGCGAAGGCCGCGAAGGTCGACCGGCCGCTGCTGAACAAGTACGATCGCATCCGCAGCCGCCGGGAGAACGCGCTGTATCCGCTGCGCGGGCCGTCCTGCGGCAACTGTGACACCGCGGTCCCCATGCAGCGGCGGAACGTGATGGCTG
>JBKJKB010000206.1:0-2724 GCA_046597675.1 Gemmatimonadaceae bacterium | reverse complement strand
CTCCGCGGAGAGGTGCTCAATGCTCTTTCCGAGCCCATCGGCCGAAAGGGGGGACTCCACGAAGATGTCGACGCCGACCACGCGTCTCTCCTTCGGCTTCACAAAATCGGGTGCCGGATCGACTTCCGGGAGCTTGATCGGCTTGCACGTACGGACCTGGTAGCGTTCCGACACGCGACCCAGGTTGGCGATAACCGCGTCCGTGAAGGCACTGGTCGACGCGCCCTTGTCGTAGCCGACGACATCGCCGGTGCGGACCTTGCCGTCTTCCAGGGTGACGAGGATGGCGTGCTCGATTTTCGTCGCCGCTTCGAACTCGCCGAGGTGGCGAAGCATCATGACGGCCGATAGGACGACCGCGGTCGGGTTGATCACGTCCTTGCCCGCGTACTTTGGCGCAGACCCGTGAACCGCTTCGAAGATGGAGACTTCGTTCCCGAGGTTCGCGGACGGCGCGAAACCAAGCCCGCCTACCAGCGCTGACGTCAGGTCGCTGATGATGTCCCCGTTCATGTTCGTGGTCACGATGACGTCGAACTGCTCGGGCTTCTTGACGAGCTGATGCGCGCAGTTGTCGATGATGATGTGCTGCGCATCGATTCCCGGATACTCCGGGCTCACCTTTTCGAAGGTTCGTTTGAGCGCCCCCTCCGTCAGCTTCATGATGTTGGACTTCGTCGCGCAGTGGACGCGCTTGCGTCCTTCGGAGATGGCGAACTCGAACGCCAGCCGGATGATTTTCTCACAGCCCTTGCTCGAGATGAGCTTGAGGCACTGCGCGACCCCCGGTGTCTGCATGTGCTCGATGCCGGCGTAGAGGTCCTCGACGTTTTCGCGCACGACCACGAGATCGATGCCTCGCCCGCTGTAGGGTGTCGGCACGCCCGGGAGCTCACGCACCGGCCGGATGTTGCCGTAGGTCTCGAACAGCTTGCGGAGGGTGACGTTCGCGCTCTTCTCGCCAAAACCGACCGGTGTTTCTAGAGGACCCTTCAGCGCGACGCGGGTCCTGCGGATCGATTCGATCGTCTCCTGAGGCACACCGGACGCGATCCCCTGCCGGAAGACGCTGGCTCCGGCGTGGCGCTCCTCCCACGCGACGGCGGCCCCCGTGGCCTCGATGATTCGCTTGGCGGCTCGCACGCATTCGGGTCCCACGCCATCTCCAGGGATGACGGTTACTAGCTTCTTCTCTGATCCTGAACGAGTTGACGGCATGCTCATCGGTCTTCTCCTTGCTTGGTACCTTCGTCGGTTTGACCTGAAACCCAAAGCTGGTTCAGGAATTATCTCAGTCCTGGTGGTTTGATGTTCTTTCCCGCTGAATCTTACATGCGAATGCGGCGGGGGTTAGATCGCCGAGGCTCTGGTGTGGTCTGACCTCGTTGTAGTCCTTCCTCCAGGCTTCGATCGTCGTCCGCGCGTCGAGGAGGCTGGTGAAGTAGTTCTCGTTCAGGCACTCATCCCGAAACTTGCCGTTGAAGCTCTCGATGTATGCATTCTGTGCCGGCTTCCCTGGCTCGATGAAGGAAAGCGAGACGCCATGCCGGTGTGCCCAGAAATCGACCGCCTGCCCAGCGAACTCGGGCCCGTTATCGCAGATGATCGCTGTGGGGTATCCGCGTTCGGCCGCAATCCGGTCGAGCGCACTCGTCACTCGTTCACCCGGCAGCGAGTGATCGACCTCGATCGCCGGACACTCTCTCGTGCAATCATCCACCAGGGTGAAGCCGCGAATGACACGACCGGAAGAAAGCGTGTCTCTGACGAAATCCATGCTCCAGAGATCGTTCGCTCTTGCCGGCGCGCTCAAGGGAATCCGGACTGCCGCGGCGATCTTCTTCCGGCGTCGCCGGTAGCGCTGAGAGAAAATCGCAAAGCCGGTAAAGCGGCAGGCTCTTCGCTCAGATATCCGAGCGGCCGCCCTCGCTTCGGTGACCGCGATCCGCCGCATGCTCGGGGTCACCACTTCTTTCCCAGCAGATCCTTCACCACCTGGAGATTGAGCGCCTGGTCCGCCACGATCCGCTTCAAGGCCCGGTTCTCCTCCTCGAGCTGCTTCAGGCGGCGGGCGTCGGGTATCTCCATCCCGCCGTACTTCCGCTTCCAGCGGTGAAACGTGTTGTCGCTCACTCCGTGGCGCCGGCAGAGCTCGCTGATCCTGGCTCCCGCCTCCTGCTCCTTCAGAATTCCTACGATCTGCTCGGTCGTGAATCTCGACTTCCGCATCGGCCCTCCTTGAGGCGAGGACCGAGATAATAACCGAATCAGTTTTCGGGTTTCAGGTCACCCGCTATGCGCACGTGTGGGAGCCAACAGCGCGCCTTCGATATCTTCCGAACCGAGTACAACGACGAACGGCCGCACGAGTATCTCGACATGGCAACGCCGACGTCGCGGTACAGCACCTCGCCCCGCGAGTACTCGTCGCGCCCGCCGGTGCCCGAGTACCCTGGCCATTACCTCGTGAAGAAGGTGACGATGGCGGGGACCTTCCGACTGCAGCACAAGTTGCTGTACACCGCGAACGCCCTCGTCGATCAACACATCGGGCTGGACGAGACGGACGACGGCATCTGGTCGATCTTCTTCAACACGGTGCTCATTGCCACCGTCGACGAAAGGGACTACATCATCCGTGGGTGAACACCCAAAGTGTTACCCATGTACTTGGACTATAGTGTTACCCATCAACCCGGCTGTTCACTTCGCTCGGCGGCCAGA
>JBKJKB010000184.1:0-2592 GCA_046597675.1 Gemmatimonadaceae bacterium | reverse complement strand
CTCCACCGGAACCGTAAGGACGCGCGAACGGGACAGCTCGAGCGGCCCGGAGAGGAACGGGCGGTATCCGACTCGTCGCACGCGAACCCGGTACTGGCCCGGCGTCACGAAGAAGGTGCGGTAACCGTTCTCCGAGGTAATCCCTTCCGCCGCCACTGCTCCCGAAGGGTCCAATAGAGCGATGAGCGCTCCTCCCAGCGGCGTCACGGTCGTCGAATCGACTACTCGAATCTGGATTGCCTGCGAGCGAGCGATCCCGGGAGTCGCCATCACGCCGAGTGCGGCGCATGCGATGGCCAGTGCGGCCTTGAGTCCCCTGGTGGCCGACATCATCGGAAATGCACCGCTACTCGAAGGCGTTGATCCCCGTGACCGCCATGCCCAGCACCAAGGTGTGGATGTCATGGGTGCCCTCGTACGTGTACACGCTCTCGAGGTTGGCCATGTGCCGCATGGACGCGTATTCGGCGAGAATCCCGTTGGCGCCGAGCAGCCGCCGCGCCTCGCGCGCGATGTCGGTCGCGATGCTGACGTTGTTGCGCTTGGCCAGCGAGACCTGCTGCGGGGTATACGTCCCCGCATCCTTGAGGCGGCCGAGGTGGAGGGCGAGGAGCTGCCCCTTCACGATCTCGGTCAGCATCTCCGCGAGCCGGGCCTGCTGGATCTGGAAGCCGGCGATCGGCTTGCCAAACATCACGCGGTTGCCCGCGTAGCTCACGGCTTCCTCGAAGCACGCCATCGCCGCGCCAAGTGCGCCCCAGGAGATGCCGTAGCGTGCCTGGGTCAGGCACATGAGCGGGCTCTTGAGTCCGCCTGACTTTGGAAGGATTGCGTCAGCCGGAAGCTGCAGATCTGAGAAGACGAGCTCGCTCGTGTCCGACGCGCGCAGCGAGAGCTTTCCCTTCTGGTCCTTCGAGGAAAATCCCGGGGTGTCGCGTGGGACGATGAACCCGCGGATCGACTTGTCGCTGTCGCCTTCGCCGGTCTTGGCCCACACGATCGCGACGTGCGCGGTCGACCCGTTGGTGATCCACATCTTGGAGCCGTTGAGCACCCAGGTCCCGTCCTTCTGCTCCTTCGCGCGGGTGATCATTCCGGCCGGATTGGAGCCGAAGTCGGGCTCCGTGAGACCGAAGCAGCCGATCACCTCGCCCTGCGCCATCTTCGGCAGGTAGTGGCGCTTCTGCTCCTCGCTGCCAAACGCGAAGATCGGATACATGACGAGCGCGCCCTGCACCGACGCGAATGAGCGCACGCCGGAATCGCCGCGCTCGAGCTCCTGCATGATGAGACCGTACGCGACGTTGTTCAGTCCCGCGCAGCCGTACTCCTCCGGGAGGTTCGCGCCGAACACCCCCAGCTCGGCCATCTCCGGCACCAGCTCGAGCGGAAACCGTCCGTCGATGTAGCAGTCGCCGATTATCGGCAGGACGCGCTCGTCCACGAACCGGCGCACCGTATCGCGCACGGCGCGCTCATCCTCGGAAAGGCTGCTGTCTATCTCGTAGAAATCCTTCACGGGCTCTCGGGGCGACAGTTTGGGTCACGCGACGGGCGACGACAGCTAATCTAGCCCGGCCGGTGCGCCACCGTCATGAGGTAGCGCCGGATGGTAGCGCTCCTTGTTGAAGCCTCCAGGTGTCGGATACGGCTGCATCCGCTAACACGGCGCTGCTCCTCGAGGTCCGCGTGTCCCGCGCGGAGCATATTATTCAGCATGATCGTTTCCTCGGAACAGCTCGAGCAATTCGAGGCACGCTACCAGCGCGAGGCCTTCGCCGGTCTGGGGTACGAAGAGGCGCTATGCCGCTTTTCGGCCCTCTGGGCCGAGGCTCTCATTCTGCGCTCGGATGTCGGATCGGAATGGGAGGTTGACCTGGAATCAGATCTCGCGGTCGCGCGCGCGGTGAATGGGCTCCCCCCAAGCCCCTGATTTTTCGGCGCTCATAGCGAGCATCGCCCGGGAGCTGTCGAGCAGACGGCTGCCCTTTATGTTGATCGGCGGGCAGGCAGTACTGCTACATGGCCAGCCACGGCTGACTGAAGACATTGACATCACGCTTGGAGTCGATCCGTCGCGCCTTGAAGCCGTCGAGGAAGTTTGCCGCGCGCTGAAGCTGGAGCCCCTTCCGGAAAACGTCGCGAAGTTCGTGCGCGAGACTTTCGTCTTGCCGGCGGCGCATCGCGAGACCGCCATGCGGGTGGATTTCATATTCTCGACGACGCCATACGAGCGACAAGCGATCGACCGGGCTGTGAGCGTGACATTGAGCGGAATCGCAGTGCCCTTCGCCACCGCTGAAGATCTCATCATTCACAAGCTGTTCGCCGGCAGGCCGCGGGACGTGGAAGACGCCATCGGCGTGTCACGTCGGCAGGGGCGCAAGATCGATTGGCCGTACGTGGAACGATGGGCGAGCGAGTTTGCAAAGATTCCGGGCCGTGAGGATATGCCTGATCGCGTGCAGAATTTGAAGAACGCCGGGGCGAAGTAGCCCGGAGAGACGTAAGCCCTCCTCTCGATCGAGCAGCCGCAGCCGACCGGGTGCGCCACCGTCACGAGGTCTTGCGCCCGCTGGCGTTTTCTTCGGC
>JBKJKB010000048.1:0-8744 GCA_046597675.1 Gemmatimonadaceae bacterium | reverse complement strand
ATCGTCTCCCCGGCGAGCAACCGTTTGCTTGGGTCGCGCCTCTCATTGTGAAGGCGCCCGACGATGCCGTGCTTGCGACAGTGCTGGATCCCCGGTTCAAGGTTCGGAGCGCGGCGTTGTTTGAGCCCGACGCTCCCGTACAGGCCGTTGCCAACGTCCAGTCGCTTCCGGAGGAATCGCCCATCCGTGTGACGACGACGAGCTATGCACCCGGCGACATCTCGCTCTCGTTGAGCGAACCCGCACCGGCAGGCTCGGCGTTGGTGGTGTCCGAGAACTACTATCCGGTGTGGAAGGCGGACGTCGACGGCAAGCGCGCTGCCGTGGGCCGGGTGAACTACACCTTGATCGGGGTCGAGCTGCCAGCGGGCGCGCGGTCGGTTCGCCTTCGCTTCGTGAGTCCCGCTTACGACGCGGGTAAAAAGATCACGCTGCTCGCTATCGGGTTGGCTATAGTCGCGCTCGCGGCGGGAATCGTCCTGGACCGGAGAAAGCTTGCCTGAGAAAGCGCTCGTCGTGGTGCCGACATACAACGAGCGCGACAACATCTCCCGTCTGATCGACGCGGTGCTGGCCAAGGATCCGTCACTCGAGATTCTGGTCGTAGACGACGCGTCGCCCGACGGGACAGGTGGACTGGTCGCGGCCATCGCGTCCGTCAACGACCGAGTCCATGTGCTGCGGCGCGCGGGCAAGCTCGGCCTCGGCACCGCCTACCTCGCCGGCTTCCGCTGGGCGCTGGAACGGGAGTATTCCTACGTCTTCGAGATGGACGCCGATTTCTCGCACGACCCGAAGTACATCCCCGACTTCTTCGCGGCGATCCAATCGGCGGACCTCGTCCTGGGCTCACGCTACCGGGACCGCCGGGCGAACGTGGTCAACTGGCCGATCGCCAGGCTATTCCTGAGCTATTTCGCGAATGTTTACGCACGAAAGGTGACCGGACTGCCGATCTGGGATGCCACCGGCGGGTTCAAGTGCTTTCGTAGGAAAGTACTTGAGACGATCGATCTAAACGGCGTCCGCTCAAATGGTTACGCGTTTCAAATCGAAATGACCTTCCGCGCATGGAAGCACGGATTTCGCATCGTCGAGATCCCGATCGTGTTCGTGGACAGGCTCGAGGGCAAGAGCAAAATGTCCAAGAAGATCATGCGGGAGGCAATCTGGATGGTCTGGCGGCTCAGGTGGTGGGCGATGCTGAACAAGATCCCGCGCGTGGACAGCGAGGAATCGCGGCGCTCCGCGGACACGCACGAGGCAGCGTGACGATCTCCGCGCCGGCCGGCCGCGCCTTCTACAAGATGAGTGGGTCCGGCAACGATTTCGTTTTCTTCGATTGCCGAGATCAGCCGCCCGGCGAGCTTGAGACCACCGGCCGGATCACGGAGCTGTGCGCTCGAGGGCCTGGCATTGGGGCCGATGGAGTGGTTTTCATCCTTCCTTCGCCTGGCCGCGCCTACCGGATGCGCTATTACAACGCCGACGGCTCGCTGGGCGCCCTGTGCGGGAACGCCAGCCTCTGCAGCGTGCGACTGGCCGTGGAACTTGGCCTGGCGACCCCGGACGGCTTTGAATTCGATAGCGACGCCGGCACGTTGACGGCGAGGTTGCGGGACGGGCTCCCGGAGATCGACCTGGAAGCTGTAGACGACGTGCAGCCAGTTTACGGGCCGATCCAGAAGAGCGGGGGAGAGGCCGATCTTGGCTTCGCCATGGCTGGCGTTCCTCATGTCGTGATCACCTGCCCTGACGTCGAATCGGCCGACGTCCTGGGACGCGGCGCTGAGCTGCGATCTCATCCATCCCTGGCCCACGGTGCCAATGTGGACTTTTTGTCTCAAACGCCTTCGGGCTGGTCCATGCGGACATATGAGCGAGGCGTCGAGGGTGAGACTTTGGCCTGCGGAACTGGCGCAGTCGCCTCAGCAATCCTGCTCAAGGAATGGGGTAAATCCGGCGATCAAACAAGTCTTCGGACCCGATCCGGGCGTACCCTCGACGTCACCCTCCGGCGCGAAAATGGGGCGTGGTACCCGTCGCTCAGGGGCGAAGGCCGGATCGTTTTCGAGGGTCGCGTGCGGGAAGTCTGACCCTTCAGGCTCGTTGTGGCGCTCTGACGGCGTAATCCTGCCGAGGCGGCGATGTTGAAGCCGCCTTCTTAAATGACCCACCCTAAACCACTCGTGGGGAAGCACTTACAAATTGGCCCTCAGCCTCCAATTCCGTTCTCCACATTCTTGCACACTGTCTGGTTTACATAATATATCTTATACGCATAGATGCCTCCTGGTTCGGGGTGGACCCTCAAGGGCCAGCACGGGTAACGGCGGTCATGCGCTCATCGAGATGGTGGTCACTCGCCCTTCTAATCCCGGCACTCCTGCTGCTCGGATGTGACGCTCCAACGGGCGTCGACAGCGAGTCGCCGCTCGTGGAGACACACAGGGCGATCCTGGACGGCGTCGTTCGCGGCCAGTTTGACCAACCCCTGCGAGACGTGGATATCGTCCTGCAGCTCGCCGGGAGTGACCTCCCCGCGCCGACCACCCGGACCGACGCGGCCGGCAGATTCCTGCTCGCCCTCGCGATCTACAACGGCACCGGCGGTGCGGATTCGGCGGCCGCTACGGTGTACGCCTTTGCGCGACCGCCGGTCTATTCGACCAACGCCGCGGCTCACGTGGATGTACTGGTCCGCTTCCTACCGGCGACGCAGGAGCCGCCTCGTACAAGCGTGACCCTGAGGATGCCCGTGTTCTAGACCGGGGGGTTTGGCGCGCGGCGTTACCTAGCCGCGACCGTCAAGAAGCCGGCTTGGCTGTCAACTCACCCAGCCGGACCCGCGCCTCGGACACCATCGATCCTCCGGGCTCCGCGGCCAGCTCAGCCCAGATGACCCGCGCCGAGTCGGGCTTCCCGCCCGCCATGAGGGCCCGGGCGGCCGAGGCCTTGAAGGCCGACGCATCGTTCGGGAACCGGGTTAAATCCGCGGCCGTGCGGTATTCGGCAGCCGCTTGATCGAACTGCTTGAGCCCTTCGTATCCAACGCCCCGCATCACATGAATCGCCGGTGCCAGCTCTTCCGGTCGGGATCTGGCCGCCTTCTCGAGCTCGGCGATGCCTTCCCGGTACTTACCCTCGTCGTACAGGATCTGAGCCATCGTCAGCGCCGCCTGCGCCGCACCGGGGGTCCCCGCATACCGCGTGGTCACGTTCCTCAAATCCGTCAACGCGAGCGGCGCGTTACCGGACGCCATCGACTGCCGCGCCTGGAAATAAGCCGATTCCGCCCGGGTTGCCTTGATCTGATTGGAGCGACGGTAGAACCATGCACCGGCGAACAGGATGACAATCGCAACGACCCCCATTATCACCCGCTGCTTGTGGAGCACGAGCCACTCGGCGGCGGTTTCGGATCTATCAGGCTGAAATGCTGGATTGGCTTGACGCGTAGACATGACGGGAATCGTTGATAGTTGGTGGAGCCTCACAGGAAAAATAGCAGGCCGCGGCGCATCGCGATGAAACGGCTGAGCTGAGAGATCGTATTCCATGTGACCGCGACGTTCGCGGTGGCGTGCGACCGCTCTCTCCACTATCATCGCCCGATGCAACTCAGACTCAGTCCGGAACGGCGCACCGCTACGCTCACCCGCCCTGCCCTGCGACGCTCGCTTGTCGCCGCAACGGCTCTCCTGTGCTTCGTCGCGTGCGGCGAATCCAGCGTCACTGATCCGTATCAGGAAGCAGCGGGAGTCTTCCTGCTGAAATCGATCGCGGGTCAGAATCTGCCGGCGCTGATCACTTCGACTTCGACCGAGGGTGACGTGCAGGTTACGACTGGGAGCTTGTTTCTATCCAGCGACAGGCGATTTCAGGAGACTCTCACCGTCCGGCTCGAGCCGCCGGGCGGACGACCTATCCAGAACGGCACGGCCATCGCGAGCGGCACGTACACCGTGGTCGGCGACTCGGTCGAATTCTCGATCGCGGAGCGCGGGTCCACTCCCGCGACCAAGGTCCAGGCGAAGCTTCGCGGCGACACGCTCTCGTATAACGTGCTGGGCCGCGTAGTGCTGTACCTCAAGCTCTAGGTATGGCATTCTTGTACGTCCTTCGTGAAGATCCGCTGATTGCCTGGTTCGTATTCTTTGCGTTATTGATCACCGTTGTTCCGGCAGTATCGGTGCTCTGGCGCAGGATGTCCGGACGCAACGAGCCCGATGCGGCAAAACAGCCCGTGCGGGCGACAAAATCGACACGCTTCGGAAACCAGACTGAACTTGTAATTGTGTTGCTCGGCCTGGTGTTGTTGGTCGCCGTGATCGGCTGGGTACGCAGCAGTTTCTTTAGGTAGGCAACGCGGCTTGGTGTTCGAGCCTTTCTCTGCGCTGCACGCCGGAATCCTCCTGCTCTTCGCGGGGGCAACGGCGTGGCTCATTATTGTCGGGCGCCGGCTGGCACCGCTCGCCCGCTCGCGGCTCGACCGCAACCTCGGGCTGGTTATGATCGCGCTGTGGGTCGTGAGCAACGGTTGGTGGCTCCTGCCCCCGCGATTCGACGCGGCGAGGGCTCTGCCGCTGCACGTCTGCGACATCACCTCGTTGCTTGCCGGGATCGTGCTGCTCGCGCCGCGCAGGCCGCTCCGCGCCCTTCTCTATTTCTGGGGAATCGGCATGAGTCTGCAGGCGATCGTCACGCCGGAGATTGCGTTCGAGCCAGACTCGTTCTGGTTCTGGATTTTCTGGATGAGCCACGCCGGCATCATCGGAATCGCTATCTACGACGTGGTCGTGCGCGGCTTCCGCCCCACATGGGCCGATTTCAGGCTCTCGGTCTTCGCGGGACTCGCGTACCTCGCCCTCGTACTGGCAATCAACATCATGCTCGGCTTCAATTACGGCTACGTCGGCAACGCGCAGCCCGGCGAAGCATCCATAATCGACTTTCTGGGGCCCTGGCCGCAGCGGGTCGGCGTGATGGTGATTCTGGTGATCGGTGTGATGGCGCTTCTCATGTTGCCGTGGCACGTCGCGAGGAAGCGGCACGAAGCCTGAGCTTCGCTTCGGCTGCTCACTCCACGACGATGGTCGGCGCCGCCCCGAAGATCAAACAGCCACGCGCGCACTTCCGCTAATCAGACATCGGAAGGTGGCGGGCAACCGGGCTCTGCTCATTGAGGCGACGTCTGCGTTCGGCGGCGTTGAACGTCCGCCACATGTTGTACACGAAGCCGTAGGCGCCGAGCGCCCACAGCGTGCCACCGGTCGCGGTGACGGGCATTGCGTCCGCGCCGATGTGCGGCGAGAGGATGAAGCCGGTGACCAGCGCGGCGAGCCCGAGATTGGCGAGCCAGATGTGCGCGATCGCGAACCTCCTGCTGTGAATCGGATGGCCGAAGAATCTCGGCAACATCTGATAGCCCACGCCGAAGATCATCATCACGACGAAGCCGACGAGATTCATGTGGGCATGGGCCGGACGGTACATGACCCATGCCGGATGAATCGCCATCGCGAGGCCGAGCGTGATGCCGGCGATGAACCAGAGCAGACTCGCCCGAATGAATGCTTTTGCGAACCAGTCCATTCTTGCGCGGCTCCGGAGACAACGCTTACGGGGTAGCGCCCCCGGGGTGACTCGAACACCCGGCCAACAGTTTAGGAAACTGCTGCTCTATCCAACTGAGCTACGGGGGCAGAGACTGAAAGCTAGCAGCCGTCAGCTGACTGCCAAACTATCTCACGTCGAAACCCTCGGGGATATCCTCCTCGGATATCGCCGCCAACTCCGTCACCGACTTTACGATCGCCCCCGACGGTCCCTGCGCCACCGCGCTCTCGAGCTGCTTCAGCGCGGCGGGCTCACCCTTCGCCACAATCTCGACGGTGCCGGTACGCGTGTTCACCGCCCAGCCGTCGATGCCCAGCCTGCGGGCTTGCTGCCGCACGAACCAGCGAAAGCCGACGCCCTGGACGCGTCCGGCTACTTCTAAGTGTGTCGTTGCCAATGGAGTGATCGAAAGGAGAGAACGATTGGAAGAGCAGTTACTAGTCACTAGTCACTAATCACCAGTCACCAGTTACCGCCGCACCCCAAGCAACGCCGCCAGCACCGCCGTCAACGCCGCCTCATCCGTCATCCCCGGCTTCCCGTTGACCCGCACGTCGCCCGACCGGATTCGCCGCGCGATCCCCTCGAGTATCGTCGCGACCATCTCGGGCACGCGCTGCCGCACTTCCCCGCCACCGTCAGCGTCGCCCTCCCAGTCGAGATCGCCCCACGCCTGCTGTGCGGCGACTATGTCCGGATCCGCAGTGAGTGTCGCGGCCTTCTTCCAATCGTACTGCTCCCACTCCTCGAGGATCCACGCTCCGCTCTGCTCGCGCTCCGCGGGGGGCGGAGTCGCTTCAGTCGCGGCATACGGCGACTTCCACTCGATCGATTCGAGGACCGGCTCGCGCGCGTCGCCGCCATACGTCAGCGGCTGGAAAACCGGCTCGTGCTGCTCGGTGTGGTAGTCGTAGAGATAGCGCGTGATGGGCGGGAGATCTTCGCGCCACATGTCGCCCGGCCGCCGCACGTAAGGCGGCGCCGGTCGCTGACTTCTGGCTTGGTCGCGCTCCGAGTAGTCCGTCATCGCGCTCGCGGGTGGTTGAAGCCCATACAACCTATTGCGGGCAACCCGTCCCTGCCAACACTGATCATTCTTCCCAACTGTGCTTGCCTACGAGCGGAACGAACCGCACGGGGGCGATCTCCGTCCGGTCCAGCCGGTCGCCGTGTTTCACCATCAGATACAGCAGCTGCTCCTCGCGGTCGCCGAGCGGAATCAACAGCCGTCCGCCCTCGGCGAGCTGCTCGACGTACGCCTGTGGAACGTCCGGCGCCGCGGCACTCACGAGGATCGCGTCGTACGGCGCGTACTGGCGCCATCCGAGCGTGCCGTCGCCGAGCAGGAGCGAGATGTTTGGCGCTCCCACCTGCTGAATGATCGCGCGCGCGCTCTCCAGCAGCGGGGCCACCCGCTCGATCGAGAACACCTGCGCGGCGAGGTGCGACAGCAACACGGTCTGATAGCCCGAGCCCGTGCCGATCTCCAGGACTTTCTCCGTGCCGGTGAGGTGCAGCAGCTCGAGGTACCGCGCGTGAATCGACGGCTGCGATATGGTCTGCCCGTTTCCGATCGGGAGCGCCGAATCCTCGTAAGCGCGGTGCCGTACCGCCTGCGGGACGAACAGATGCCGCGGAGTCTCGTCGATTGCCTTGAGGACGGCGAGGTCGCGGATCCCCTGCTCCTGCAGCTGCTCGACGAGACGCCTGCGCGGCCCACGGAGCTCCGGCTCTACGGTTCCCGCCACCAGCTCTCCCGATCGTTCAGACATTTGTCGTGCGTGAGATCGAGCGAGAGCGGGGTGAGCGATATGTAACCGTCCGCGATGGCGCGGAAATCCGAGTCGTCCTCGCCGGACCACTCGATCGACCCGCCGCCGATCCAGAAGATATCGCGCCCCCACGGGTCCTTCATGGGCTTGAGCGAGTTCGAATACACGCGCCGGCCGAGCCGCGTGAGTCGCACACCCTTGATCTCACCAGCGCTCAGCGGCGGCAGGTTGATGTTGAACAACGTGTGGCTTGGATACGCCGGCAGGGTCGTCAGGTGGCGCAGCAGCGCCGACAGCGGCTCGATCTGGTCGTCGAGCATGGAGGTGTCCGCTCGCAGATCGCCGCCCGCGAACGAGATCGCGAACGAAGGGATTCCGAGCGACAGTCCTTCCATGGCGGCTGCGACCGTGCCGGAATACAGCACGTCCTCGCCCATGTTCTGCCCGTGATTGATCCCGCTAATCACGAAGTCCGGGCGCTCCGGCAGCAGCGCTTCGACCGCGAGCATCACGCAGTCGGTCGGAGTGCCGTCCACCTGCCACGTTCGCTCGTCGATCTTTCTCGGCCGAATGGGATGGTGCAGCGTGAGCGAATGACTCGCCGCGCTCTGCTCACGGTCCGGCGCGACGACGCTGACTTCACCCAGCGGCTCAGCGGCCTTCACCAGACACTTGAGACCGTGCGCGAAAATGCCGTCGTCGTTGGATAGCAGTAAGCGCACTAGCGGAAGATGCCCGCTTTGTGCCGCCAGAGAACGCGGATGATCCGCCCCGCATCCACCGCCGCGCGAAAGTGGCTCGGGGCGCCGTACACGGTCGAGATGGGCACGTCGGCGAATCGATACCCTTGCCGCGCCGCGCGGAATAGAAAATCCTGCTCGTAGTCGTACCGGTCGCCCACGGCGTGGACGTTCTTCAGTACTTCGGTACGGAAGGCGCGGTACCCGGATTGACTATCGCTGATATCGACCTTTGCGATGGCGCGCGTGGTGGCCGATGACATCATGTTGGCGATGCGCCGGTGCCACGGCACCGCCTTGCCGCTGATCTGCCTCGCCCCGATCACGATGTCCGCATTCTCCAGCGCCTTGATAATCGCGGGTGCGAACGCGGGATCGTGCTGCCCGTCGGCGTCGATCGTAAGCACGGCGTCGTACCCCCGCTCGATCGCGTACGCGAAACCCGCCCGTAGAACTGTTCCCTTCCCGCGGTTCACGTCGAACTCGATCATCTCATCGCACACGGACCGCAACACTGCCCGCGTCTCGTCCGTCGAGCCGTCGTCCATGCCGAGAATGGTCGCATTCGGAAGGACGTTCTTGAGCCCGAGCGCGACCTTGGCCGGAAGCTCGC
>JBKJKB010000044.1:0-2615 GCA_046597675.1 Gemmatimonadaceae bacterium | reverse complement strand
CAGTTTGGAGTAGTGGTGCTCGATTCGGCCGGGCTGCCCATTGCACTGGCGGAGAAGCCACAGTCATACGTCTCGAACTGGGCCGTGCCGGGTCTGTACTTCTACGATCGCGGAGTGTTCGATCTTGCGCGCGACTTGCCGCCATCTGCGCGCGGCGAGCTCGAGATAAGCGACGTCAACAAACGATACCTTGCGCGAGGCTCGCTTCGGGTAGTTCCGTTCGGCCGCGGGATTGCCTGGCTCGATGGCGGAACGTGCGAAGATCTTTTCGCGGCTGGGCAGTTCGTTCAGGTCATGGAGGCGCGTACCGGACTGAAAATCGCCTCTCCGGAAGAGGTTGCTTTCAACATGGGCTACATCGACCTGGAGCAGCTCGACGCACTCGCCGCGCGCGCGCCTAGCAACAGTTATGGTGCGTACCTGCGGGACGTCGTGTCCCGCCAGCGCCGAGAGGAGCGCCGGCCGGAGGCCCCGACGGCGTCTCCCAGCAAGTGAAGATGTGCCAGAACTGCCTGCATCTACGCGGGCCATGAGCCACGCCACAGCGCCGATCCCATTCACCAGATCCGCCGTCGTGGGCCGGGAGCGGGAGTACGTCTCGGAGGCGATCGAAAGCGGGCAGCTCTCCGGCGATGGGCCTTTCACTCAACGGTGCTCCCTCCTCCTGCGAGCCGAGTTGGAAGTCGAAAGGGCGTTATTGACCACATCCTGCACCCATGCGCTCGAGATGGCCGCGCTGCTCCTGGACATCGAGCCGGGCGACGAGATCATCGTGCCGTCGTTCACGTTCGTGTCGGCGGCGAATGCGTTTGTGCTGCGCGGCGCGCGGCCGATTTTTATAGATTCACGGGCGGACACGCTCAACATGGACGAGAGCTTGCTCGATCAGCTCATCACCGACAGGACCCGGGCCATCGTGGCGGTGCACTACGCCGGCGTGGGCTGCGAGATGGATCGGATCATGGAGATCGCGAATGCCCGGGGGGTCCCGGTTGTGGAAGACAACGCCCACGGCCTGTTCGGCCAGTATCGGGGACGTTGGCTAGGGACATTCGGGCGATTCGCAACCCTGAGCTTTCACGGCACCAAGAACTTCTCCTGCGGCGAAGGTGGAGCGCTGCTTATCAAGCAACCCGGAGATGTCGAGCGCGCCGAGATCATTCGCGAAAAAGGCACCGACCGCAGCCGTTTCGTCCGCGGGGAGGTTGACAAGTACTCGTGGACGGATGTGGGCTCCAGCTACCTGCCTTCGGAGATCCTTGCCGCCTATCTCCTCGGACAGCTGGAAGCGAAGATAGCCATCCAGTCGGGGCGGCGCGCTGTCTGCCAAACGTACGACACGGAGCTCCGCGGCTGGGCGGCAACCGTAGGAATCACGCTTCCGCTCGTTCCGAAGCATTGCGACCCCAGCTGGCACATGTTTTACCTGCTGCTCCCTACGGCTTCGCTCCGCCAGAACCTCGTCCAGCATTTGCGGCAACGCGGCATAACTGCATCACCCCACTACGTCCCACTGCACACGTCGCAGATGGGGAAGCGGCTCGGCGCACGGGACGGCAGTTTGCCGGTATCCGAGTCGGCAGCGGAGCGGATCCTGCGCCTTCCCCTCTACAACGACATGACTCCCGCCGACGTCCAGCGCGTTATTACCGCGCTCCACGCGTGGAAATAGCGCCCCTCTAGGCGCGTCTTCGTCGCAGAAAGCGCGGCTTTGCCGCTTCGAGCTCCTGCGCGAAAGTCCTCGCCGCCTCGCTCTGACCTTTCTTCGCACCCGAGAAGGCCTGACCGACCACGGCAAGGAAGACAGCCAGCATCCCGCCGGCCAGTCCGCCAATGATCGCCTTCTGAATGGAATTGCGCGGCAGCCCCACGACGGGCTGACGCGGGCGTTCGAGCACCGTGATCACTGGCGTGTCGCGAACCTCGCGGATCTTTGCTTCTTCCCTGCTCTGCGTCAGCGAGCCGAAAACTTGCTGCCGGAGATTCACCTCGCGCTGCAAACGATCCCGTTCGAAGCCGAGCTCGGGGGATCCGCCGATCGCCCGGTTACGCTGTAGGAAGAACTGAAGTCTAGACTCCGCATCGCGCATTGCGCGCTCCGCCTCTGCCGCCTGCTGCGTGACGAACAGGCGCTCAGACGCAGCCTGGGATTTGCGGATCTCCATGTTGAAGTGGTTCAGCCGCTGGAGTAGACGCTCGGCCAGACCGTGCGATACGCTGGGATATTCGGTGGTGACCGTCATCTTTACTGCCGTGAGCGACTTGACCTCGTGCGCAGAGATGATCTGTTTCAGCTTGCGGACGGTCTCCTCGAGACGCTCTGCTTCGGACGCGCCGGTGACGTTGAGAATCTGCATGACCGGGATGGGTCGAGCGCCGAGCTCGGCGACCGGTATTGTCTCCCGCGCGATCGGCTCCAGAAGTGTGTGTGAACGCAGTAGCTCCACGTAGATAGGCGGACCCCAAACCGTGCTTCCGCCCGACGAGATGCGGATACCCAGCTGGCTTGCCGCGGCAGCCAGACCCGACGCCGCGCCCTCGGCTCCTTGCGGGACGAACGTAGCGCCAGCCTGATATAGCCGTGGACTGGTCAGACCGCTCGCGAGCCCTGCTAT
>JBKJKB010000352.1:0-4000 GCA_046597675.1 Gemmatimonadaceae bacterium | reverse complement strand
CGCCGGTACGATCGCGGGTCGGGAGATCGTTGCGATGGCAGGCCGCTTTCATCTCTACGATCTCCCGACCCGCGATCGTACCGGCGTGCAGCGTTCCCGAGTGCCCGCTCACCGCAGTCGCCGGAAATCCGGGCACATCACCGTACGCCATCTGTCGCGCGTCCCCAAGGTCGGCCACGAAGCCACCAAGGCCGGAGCCGAGGATGATGGCAAGGGCCGGATTGCTGACGCCGAGTTGTTCGCGCACGGCATCAGCAGCCGAGCGGGCGGCAGTGGCTCCGCAGCCAGTCGTCACGACGGCGTAATCGACATCGCCGTCAACTCCGCTCGCACCGTTTCCAACAGTCTCCGGCGCTCTTCGTACGGCAGGAAGCTGCTTTCGAATCCATTGAGCGCCATGCGCGCCAGATCCCCTACACCGAACTCCAGTCGCTCGGCCGCATACGCATACTCATCGGTGAGCGTGGTGCCACTCATCAATCGGTTGTCGGTGTTGAGCACGACGTTGAGCCCCTGGTCGAAATACGTCCGGACCGGGTGCGATTCGTACGATTCGGCCGCGCGCGTCTGAACATTGCTCGTGAGGCAGATCTCGAGGGCAATCCGCCGGTCGTTGACGTAATCCATCAACGAAGGATCTTCGATGAGTCGGGTTGCGTGCCCGATCCGATCTGCCCCGCACTGGTGCACCGCCTGCCGGATGGAGTCGGCTCCGTCGCCTTCACCCGCGTGGCACGTACAGGCGAGATCGTTGGAACGGGCATGCTCGAACGCAGCCAGATGCGCCACGGCGGCGTGGCCGCGCTCGCCCCCCGCGAGATCGAAGCCAACAACTCCGCGTTCCTTGTAACTCACCGCCAGACGCGCGAGCTCCAGTGAGACATCAGGGGCCATGTTGCGGATGGCGCAGACAATGACGCGACCAATAATGCCATGCTCGCGTTGCGCGCGCTCGAGGCCTCGCAGGGGCGCCTCGACCGCTTCGCCCAGCGAGAGACCGGCCCGTACGTTGAGCACCGGCGCATATCGCACCTCGATGTAGCGCACGCCTTCCTTCGAAGCATCCTCGGCCAGCTCGTAGGCAATACGCTCCAGCGACGCCGCTGTCTGCATGACGCTGAGTGTGACCGAGAAGCGCTCGAGATACTCCTCGAGATCGGCCGCCCCGCGCACGACCATGTATTCGCCAAGGCTTTCGGCGTCTGCCGCGGGCATTGGCGCACCAGTTTCCTGCGCGAGATCGAGGAGCGTGGACGGTCGTACCGAGCCATCGAGGTGCACGTGCAGCTCCGCCTTCGGCAGCCGCCGGAGCAGATCACGGTCGATTACAGGCATTGCGTGCGGGCGAGAGACACGACGAAATATGTCACTTGGCCGACACCGGGCTCAGTCGAACCGCAGTCGGTGGCCGAATAGGCTGCGGCTGCGCGCGAGCGTAGGCGATCAACGCATCGAGATCGACTATCGCCAGCTTGTCGGTGCGTGACTCCCGGCCGTCGAAGCCTAACCGATCACCCCCGCCAGCCAGGAAGTCAGAGAGGGTGACCGTGTAGGTGCCCTTGTCGTCCAGCGTGCGTCCCCCATCAAGACGGAGGGAGGTAATGCGGGCGCCTCGTCGCCTGGCTGGATCGAATTCCACCGTCACGCCGCTGACGTGTGCATTCACTCCGTCTCCTCCTACAAGGCGCTCGAAGTACTCCCGCAGCACCAGCCCCGAGACTGTCTTGCGAACCAGCGCGTTTGCGAACGGCTGCACCTCATACAGGGATCCGTAGACCGCTGGCCCCGCCTCGAGTCCGGCGCGAATGCCGCCGTTATTCATCACCGCGATGTCGCTCTTGCCCGCGACTCGTTGCGCATCGGCGATGAAGTTGCCGAGTGCATGCTGGTTTCCTTCCCTGGGCATCGCCACGGCGAATATGGCGACCTTTTGAAAGACGGTGCTGGCTACTGCGTCGAACGCAGCAGTCACGATATCGCGAGCCGCCGGTGAAGCAGGTAGAGACTCAGGGAGGACATCGTGCACGCGTCCGCGATCAGCGTCGGCAACGGCATGACCACGCACGAGATCGATCGTCGCGATAGCGGTGCCGCGCGAGCGCGCCTGAACGATGGGAATGTTGCGAATGACCGCATCGACCAGCGAGTGCGTATGTCCGCTCACGATGGCGTCGAGCGGCTCCGTCACCTGATTGGCGAGGTCGACGATTTCGCCCTTGCAGCCTTCGCGATCGCAGAAGGCGCCTTCATGCGCGATCACGACGATGGCATTTGCACCGCGCGCACGCAGCGCGCGGCCGATGGAATCAACGATGGGCGCCGGCGGGTCGAACCGAAGTCCAGCGACGTTCGCGGCGTAGGACGCTTCCGGCGTTTTCACTCTCGCGATTCCGATAATCCCGACGCGCCATTGACCTCTCACCACGATGGTGTCATTCCGAATCCACTCCACGTCGCGACCGTTGAGGTCCCGCACGTTCGCGCCGAGAATGGCGAATTGTGCCTGGCGCATCCGTGCGCGCAGCGTGTCCTGACCCCAGTCGAACTCGTGATTGCCGAGCGCGGCGGCAGCATATCCCATCGCATTGAACAACTGCACTACGGGTCGGCCCCAGGCGAGGTTGGACGCTGGCGTCCCCTGGAACATGTCGCCCCCATCGAGGAGCAGGGTCTCACACGGCTGCGGGCAGCTCGCAGCAAGCCGCTCGGCCATCGTGGCCAGGTACGCGCCGCCTCCACGAACTACGCCGCGACCGTCCGGGCGAGAAAAGAGCGCGCCGTGAAAGTCGTTTGTGGCGATGATACGCAGCCGAGCGCCGGATACAACGCTGCTCGGCGGTAATGCCTGCCGGCTTGTCGTCGGCGCGGGGCCCGGGCGGGGCTCGACGGCGGGCGGAGGGGCGCAGGCTGCCGCCACCGCAAGGATCAAAAGAATCAATCGTTGCATGGTATAAGGTAGTGAGCGGCTTGCGGCACGGGAAAGGCGTAGCGAAGGTTCGGGAGTGACCCGCAAACGCACATCTACTGGTACAGGACTGTGACAGCCGCCGCAGTGGCCTTTGGCGTACTTCGATGCGAACGTCCATCCACGATGATCGCAGCCGTGAAAAGCCGATGATCATCGGGATCGCCGGGGGATCGGGCTCCGGCAAGTCGACGGTCGCGCGCAGGGTCGCCGAGCGCATCAGGACCGCGTCTGTCGCGTTTCTGGATATGGATGGGTATTACCGCGACTTCAGCGCGCTCCCGATGGAGGAGCGGAAGCTGGTCAATTGGGATCACCCGGAATCGTTCGACTGGGAGCTGCTCGTCACGCAGCTCCAGGCCTTGCGATCGGGAGCGGCCGTCAGGAAGCCCGTGTATAACTTCGTCACGCATACGCGGGACGAATCGACCGTAGAGATTCCACCGGCGGACGTCATCGTCATCGACGGCATTCTTCTGTTCGCCGATGCACGGGTGCGTGAGCTGTGCGACGTGAAGGTGTTCGTGGATGCGGACGCGGACATCCGGCTCTTGCGCCGGATTCAGCGTGATATCGGCGAGCGCGGCCGGCCACTGCAGGAGATCCTGGAGCAATATCTATCCACCGTGCAACCGATGCATCTGGAGTTCGTGGAGCCGAGCAAGCGCTACGCGGACGTGATCATGCCGCGTGGCGGCCATAACCTGGTCGCGATCGAGATGATCGTGGCCAAGATCCAACGACGATTGACCGCGCGATTGGCCGCGCGGGAAGCGATGCCCACTCCGGTGTTCGTACCAGCGACGCCTTCCGAGACATAACTCGCATGAATCCAGTGCCGCCGTCCGCCGAACGCATTCTCGTCGTCGATGATGAGCCGGAGATTGTCGCCCTCGTGGCGTACCATCTCGGAAAGGCGGGGTATCGCCTCTCCACGGCCGCGACCGGACAAGACGCGCTCGAGGCGGCGCGACGTGAACGATTCTCGCTCATCGTGCTCGACCTCATGCTGCCCGGCATGTCGGGCTTCGATGT
>JBKJKB010000245.1:0-3072 GCA_046597675.1 Gemmatimonadaceae bacterium | reverse complement strand
GATTCGGAAGATCGGTTTGGTGAACTCGTTCGCGGCGAGCATGGCAAGGCCGAGCACGAGCAGCGCCACCAAGCCGATCTTCCGAATCCGCGACGCCGCATGGCAGCTCGCCCGCGGCGAGCCGGTACGGCAGCCGAACGTCGAGACTAACGACGAGTTCGAGGATCTCGCGAATGACTTCGCGCGAGTGGCCGAGCAGGTCTCGCGGCATCGCGCGCAGCGAGAAGCCCTCATCACGGAGCGAACGCGCCTGCTCGAGCACACCAACGCCGAGTTGGCCGACATTCTCAAACATTCCGCCGACGGCATCATCGGGCTCGACCATTCCGGCGTCGTCACCATTTGGAACGACGGCGCCGAGCGGCTCCTCGGCTACCTGGCGTCGGAGGCCCTCGGCCGCGAGATCGACGCGATGCTGCGTCCCAGTGGCGAGCGGGCCCGCCGTGAGCAGGCGGCGATGCGGCGGGAGCTGGAGAGGGAGCACGCGGTGGTGGGCTTCCTCACCGAAATCACCGCCAGGGACGGCACGCCCATTCAGATAAGTCTCACGGCTACGCTCATCGTTGGCGCGGACGGTAGCGCGCTCGGCTCTTCCCTCATCATCCGCGACAATCGGCTGCAGTTCCGCCTCGAGGATCAGATGCGGCGTTCCGAGCGTCTGGCGGCGATCAGCGTCATGGCGGCTGGGCTGGCGCACGAGATCAACAACCCGTTGGCCATCATCGGCAACCGCATCGAGTGCATGCAGCGCGACGTACTGGGCGACAGGAGCGACAGCTCGCTGGCTACGGACCTTGACGTGTTACAGCAACATGTCGCGCGGCTACGAGAGCTGACGACGAGCCTGCTCCGCTTCGCGCGCGACGACCGCGGAGAAGCGGGGCCGGTCGCGCTCGGCGCGCTTGCCGAAAGGACCGTGGCGCTCCTCCACCGGACGATGGCCATGCGCCGTTTGCATCTGCAGCTCCACGTCGAGACGGGCGTGCCCGATGTCATCGGGTACGAGAAGGCCATCGAAACGGTCATCGTCAATCTGCTGCTCAATGCGGCAGATGCTACGCCGCCGGACGGGACCGTGACGCTCTCCATCCGGTGCAGCGCCGACAGGGAATCGGTGGAGATCGAGGTGCGAGATACCGGGAACGGATTGGCTCCCGAGCTCCGCGAGCGCGTCTTCGATCCATTCTTCACGACGAAAGAACCTGGGCACGGCACTGGCCTGGGCCTCACCGTGTGCCGCAGCATCGTCGATCGCCATGGTGGCGTCATCGCCGTCCACTCGCCGCCCGACGGCGGCTGCCGGTTCGTCGTCACCATCCCCCTCCAACCCATGGGTGCAACGTGGAACGAGCACGCGTACTCGTAATCGACGATGAACAGGCGATGCTCGAGAACTGCGAGCGTCTCCTGAGTCGGGAGGGCTACATCTGCACGACCCTCGCCGAGCCGTTGCGCTTCCGCCAGGTGGCGGCGGAGGTCGATCCGGACGTCATCATCACCGACCTGCGCATGCCCGGCGCCGAGGGGCTGATCATCCTGGCGGCTGCATTGGCCGACGACCGCACGCGCCCCGTGATCCTGATGACGGCGTTCGCCACGGTCGCCTCGGCAGTGGCTGCGGTCCGCGAGGGAGCGTTTGATTACATCACCAAGCCGTTCACCGCCGACCAGCTTCTCGTCGCCGTCGAGCGCGCCGCGCGCTATCGCGGACTGACGGTGGAGAACCGCACGCTGCGGCAGCAGGTGGAGCTCGCGCAGGGCGGCGACGGCATACTCGGCTCGAGCGCGGTCATGCAGCGGCTCCTCGAGCAGGCGGCGAAAGTCGCGCCCACAGACGCGAACGTGCTCGTCACCGGCGAGAGCGGCACGGGCAAGGAGCTCATGGCGCTCTTCATGCACGCGCATTCGCTCCGCCAATCCAAGCCGTTCGTCACCGTCGATTGCGCGGCGATGCCGGAAGGGCTCCTGGAGTCGGAGCTGTTCGGCCACGAGCGCGGCGCGTTCACGGGCGCCGTTCAGCGCACCGATGGACTGCTCGCCAAGGCGAATGGCGGCACGGTTTTTTTCGACGAGATCGCCGAGCTCGGGACCGGTCTCCAGGCGAAGCTGTTGCGCGCTCTCGAGCAGCGACAGATACGCCGGCTCGGCGACTCCCGGCTCATCAACCTCGACATCCGCGTGGTCGCAGCGACCAATCACGATCTCGAGGCGACGGTGGCCGCTGGACGTTTCCGGGAAGATCTGTACTACCGGCTCAACGTCGTGCATTTCAACCTGCCGCCACTGCGCGTGCGGCACGGCGACGTGCGCATCCTGATGACCGCCTTTCTCGAGGAGTTCGCCTGCATCGCGCGCCGCTGGCCGCCCGAGGTGACAGCTGATGTATGGACCATCCTCGAGCGGCACCCGTGGCCCGGCAACGTTCGAGAACTGCGAAACACCGCGCAGCGCCTCGTCGTGCTGGACAATGACGGGCGGATCACGCCGGAGGATCTCGACGACGCGCTCCAGCCGCGGGGCAAACTGCGCGACGGCGAGTCCGCGACATGGCCGTTATCTTACTCGGAGGCTCAGGAAAAGGCGCTGCGCGATTTCCGCGCCGCCTACGTGGGACGGCTCCTCGAAGTCAATGGAGGCAATGTGTCACGGGCGGCGGTGGCGGCCGGCGTAAGCCGGCGAACGCTTCATCGGTGGCTGGCTGACCTGAACGGCGCGGTCGCCAAGGAGGATGCCTGACGAATGGTCGCCTGATGGCGAGCGTGGTCCTCGCGGGCGCACTCTTCTCCCCGCACGCGCGCCTGGCCGCGCAGGACGGCGTGGTTTCCGGAACGGTCACCGCTCCAGCCCCGGGAATGCGTGGGGTCGTCGTCTACCTGATTCCCGCCGCGTCGGCCCGCGTGCCCACCGTCGCACCGTTGAGCGCCGAGATCGATCAACACGGCCTGCGGTTCGTGCCGCGCGTCATCGCGGTCAGCACAGGGTCTACTGTATCCTTCCCGAACAGCGATCCCGTGATGCACAACGTCTTTAGCCCCAGAGTGGGCGCCGGCGGCTTCGATCTCGGCACGTACC
>JBKJKB010000335.1:0-9894 GCA_046597675.1 Gemmatimonadaceae bacterium | reverse complement strand
CTCAACAGCAGCCAGCGCAGCACCACCGGCGATTTGCTGAACCAGCTCTCATGGTTCAGCGCCAACAACAAGCACCGCGTGAAGCTTACGAGCGAGCTTCGGTTCGACACCAACGAGCAGGAGTCGTCCAACAACACGCTCGGCACTTTCACTTTCAATTCGCTGAGCGATTACGAGGCGGGACGGCCCGCGAGGTTCACACGCGAGCTCGGCACGCGTGACCGCAGCGTGAGCCAGCTCGTCGCGGGATTCTCGCTCGGAGATGCGTACCGCCGCACCGACCGGCTCCAGATCCAGTACGGTGTGCGCATCGACGCCAACAGATTCACGTCGCAGCCGGATCTCAACCCTGAAGTCGAGTCGTTGTTTGGTGTGCGCAACGACGTCGTTCCGAACAACGTCCATGTGAGCCCGCGGGTCGGCTTCTCGTGGAACTATGGCACCACAGCGCAGGTGCAGGGATTCCAGGGAGCCGCGCGTGGTCCGCGCGCGGTCGTGCGCGGCGGGATCGGCGTGTTTCAGAACTCGCCTTCCACGAACCTGATCGCGTCGGCGATCGACAACACGGGTCTGCCGGGCGCGACACAGCAGCTGATGTGCGTGGGCGCGGCCGCCCCGGTGCCCGACTGGGAGGCGTACGCCGCGGACCCGGGATCGATTCCGTCGCAGTGCGCGGATGGCACCACCGGCTCGGCGTTCGCCAACGCGGCGCCGAACGTTTCGCTCTTTTCGTCGGACTATTCCTCTCCGCGCAGCGTCCGCTCGAACCTGCAGTGGAGCAGCCCGATCCTGTCGAACCGGTTCAACTTCCAGGTCGAGGGCACGTATTCTCTCAACCTGAATCAGCAGGGCATCACCGACCTCAACTTCAACAGCGAGCAGCGATTCGCGCTCGCCGGCGAGGCCGGCCGCCCGGTGTTCGTTCAGCCGGGAAGCATCGTGCCGGGGACCGGAGCGGTCGCGTCGCGGAATTCGCGCGTCTCCACTGAATTCGCGCGGGTCACCGAGATCGGCTCCGATCTTCGCTCGGAAAGCCGGCAGCTGAGCATGCGTCTGTCCCCCGTCCGGTTCAGCCCGGACTTCAACTGGAGTCTGGCCTACGTCCTCTCGGATGTTCGGGAGCAGGTGCGCGGCTTCAGCAACACCGCCGGCAATCCGCTCTCAACCGAATGGGGACGCTCCGCGTTTTCCTCGCGCCACCAGATCGTGTACAACGTCGGTTACAATTTCTTCGACTTCGTTCGGGCGAACTGGTTCGGGTCGATCCGCTCCGGAGCACCGTTCACGCCCATGGTCGCGGGGGACGTCAACGGCGACGGTTACTCCAACGACCGCGCGTTCATCTTCGATCCTGCCACGGCGGATCCCGAGCTGTCGTCGGCAATGCGGAACCTTCTGGATAACGGCTCACCCGAAGCGCGCGCTTGCCTGACCTCACAGATCGGTGAGCTCGCCGGCCGCAACAGTTGCCGCGGGCCGTGGTTCTCCACGGCGAGCATGTCGATCACGTTCAATCCTTTGAAGGTGCGCATGCCGCACCGCTCATCGCTCTCCTTCTCGCTCTCCAATCCGCTCGGCGCGGCCGACCTGCTGCTGAACGGATCGGGCAAGCTTCGCGGGTGGGGACAGCCGGCGCCGGTAGATCAGGCGCTGTTGTACGTCCGCGGATTCGATCCGGCAAACCAGCGCTTTCGCTACGAGGTCAACGAGCGCTTCGGCGGAACGAACCGCGCGGTGACCGGAATGAGAAGTCCCGTAACGCTGACGGCGATGCTGCGGTTCGATCTCGGCCCCATGCGCGAGCGGCAGATGCTGACGCAGCAGCTCGATCGCGGCCGCCGCACTGAAGGGACGCGTTTGCCGGAAGCGATGTTCCGCGGCATGTACAACGGCGGCGGGCTGCTCAATCCGATGGCGACGATTCTGCGGCAGCAGGACTCGCTTCGCCTTACGGCGGCGCAGGCTGACAGCATCGCGGTGCTCAACAGAGCGTACACGGTGCGCACTGACGCGATCTGGACCCCGATCGCGAAAGAGTTCGCGGAGCTGCCCGACAACTATGATCGCGATGCGGTGTATGCTCGCTACATGCGGGCGCGCAGGGAGACCATCGACCTTCTCACCAGGGGCGGGCCTGCGATCAAGAAGCTCCTGACCGCGGAACAGCTGCGAAAGCTGCCCGCGTTTGTGGCTGGATACCTCGAGCCGCGCTACCTCGCATCCATCCGCAACGGCACAGCGACGTTTACCGGCGGCGGGATAGGAGCGGGGGGCGGAGCGGTATTCACCGGAGGCGGCGGCATGCTGCCTGCCGGCGGTGGACAACGCATCGAAATCATCAGGCAGTGATCCGAACAGTTTTTCAAACGACACTTTCAATAGAACCGAGTCCATGATCACGCGCACAGTCGCAAAATCGGCCGGTCTCATGCTGGCGCTCGCCGGCGTGGCGAACGCGCAGGACCGCAACATCATCCGACAGCTCGGGGCGGTAACCGCTCGCACCGCCGACCCGGTGAGCGTGGCTGGAATCCGACCGCTCGCGACCGGCGTGCTCGTGAACGACGCGCCGAAACGCCGCGTGTTGCTGTTCGACAACCAGCTGTCGAGCTTTACGGTGGTAGCGGACACGACTCCCGCGACGGGCAATGCCTACGGCGGCAGGTTTGGGGGGCTCTTCGCCTACCAGGGCGATTCCAGTCTGTTCACGGATCCGGCTTCGCTCTCGATGCTAGTGATCGATCCCGCTGGCAAGATCGCGCGGGTAATGTCGGTGCCCCGGTCGCAAGACGCGGCGATGCTGTCGGGCGCAATGGGCGGCGCCACATACGACGGCAGAGGTGGGCTCGTGTACCGCGGCATGTTCCGGCCGCAGTTCCGGGGCGGTCCGCCGACGGGCGGAAATTTTGCGCCGCCCGAGATTCCCGACTCCGCGCCCATTCTTCGGATTGATCTGGCCTCACGCCGGCTCGACACGCTCGGATTCATCAGGACTCCGAAAGTGAAGATGGAGGTGAGCCGCACCGACGACGGGCGCGTTACGATGCGATCACAGCTGAACCCGCTTCCCGTAGTCGATGATTGGGCCGCGCTTCCCGACGGGTCGATCGCGTTCGTTCGCGGCCGCGACTATCACGTCGATTGGATCGGTCCTGACGGAAGCAAGACGTCGTCGGCCAAGATCGCGTTCGATTGGCAGCGAATGACAGACGACGACAAAGTGGCCTTCCTCGATTCGCTGCGCGCCGCGCGGGAGAGGATGGGAGAAGGCGCCCCGGGGGTGGCCATGGCGGTGGGCGCGGCCCTGGGCGTTTCGGAAGGCGCGATGGGAGCCGCAGCACCGAACATTCAGATCATGACCGGTCCGGGTGGTGGCGGTGGCGGCGGCGGCGGCGGCGGCCGAGTGAATGCTCAGGTGAACTTCGTGGACCCGAGCGAGCTGCCGGATTACAAGCCCGCGTTCTTCGCCGGGTCGGTGCGAGTGGACACGCAGGGCAACCTCTGGATCCGCACGATTCCAACCAAGGCGATTCCCGGCGGGCCCGTTTACGACGTCATCGATCGCAATGGGGCGTTGGTTGAGCGGGTTCAGATTCCGGCGGGCCGCACGATCGTCGCGTTCGGCCCGGGCGGGGTCGTGTACCTCGCCGCGCGTGACGGCAACGACAGCTACCTCGAGAAGGCCAGCATCCGTTAGCGCTCCAATCCGTAAAGGAGGACCGCGGCGGGCCCGCGGTCCGGCGAGCGCAGATCCGACTGGATCGGCCTGCTCTGAAGCATTAGACCTCGGCCGTCAGGGCTGTGTCCACGGCGTGGTAAACGCGGTTGCGCCCGTTCTGCTTGGCCAGATAGAGCGCGGTATCGGCTTCGTGCAGCACGTCGTCGCCATCGACGATAACTGCTGACGCGGTAGCGATGCCGATGCTCACCGTGATGGGCGCGTGCGGCCAGTCGTGGCGCTCCACGACCGCGCGCAGACGCTCGGCGATCTCGCGCGCTCCAGCTTCCGCGGTATGCGGCAGGATGATCGCGAATTCCTCCCCACCGTAACGGCCGACGATGTCTGTCACGCGGCAGGTCGACTCGAGCAGGCGCGCGGCGGACCGCAACACGTCATCGCCCGCCAGGTGGCCGAACGTGTCGTTGTACCGCTTGAAATAATCCACATCGATCATCAGTACCGAGAAGATCTCCGCTTCGTAGCGGTGCAGGTTCTGCATCGCCCGCGTGAGCTCTTCGTCGAGCGCCATACGGTTCGAGACACCGGTGAGGCTGTCGGTTCGCACCTGCAGCGCCAGCGCTTCGTTGGCAGCGCGGAGTGCGGACTCCGACAGCTGCAGCGCCGCTTCCACTGCAAGGCGCCGCTGATCAGCATCGGAGATTACTCCAGCGTTCCACCATAGCAGCCCGGCCAGCGCCACGATCGTTCCGGAGACCATCAGCGCAACACCCATTTCCGTCCCGTACCAGCCCGCGTGCTGGCCCGCGAGGCAGAGATATCCGAGCACGATGATGGTCACGACTACGGCAGGAAAAAATCGTCTCACGATCCGGCCGCCCGGATCCGCTCGCGACACCAGCTTGATGGCCTGCGTACCGGGCGCGATGAGCAATCCGGTACCGAGCACCACGAAAGACAGCGCCGTGTGCAGCGCCATGGGAACCAGTGCTCCGAATCCGTGCTGCATATCTGCGCCGTACAGGTACGCGATGAGCGGGACCAGAGCTACGACCGTACCCACCGCGCACGACAGCTGCGACAGGCGGTGGCTGAGCCTCGTCTCCCCGCCGAAGTACACAAGTGCCAGCCCGAAAAACACGAACGCGAGGGCGGACGACGACGCCATGTCATTATGACCAGGCGAGGCCGAAGCCTCGACGGCCGCCCTGAACAGGACGTGATCGAGAGCGAAGCGGGACCCGGTTATCGCGCTGACGATCTTGACTGTCCCGATCACGCACACGCTCGCGCCGAGCAGTTGCGCGGTGAGCCTTCGGCGTGAAGTCAGACGGCTCTCGCGCAGCAATGCGAGCGAGAATCCGCATAGGACAAAGCCAAGTGCGGTCACGGGGTTCATCGCCCGCAGCTCAGGCACGACGCGCTTCAGGAATTCGATGTCGAGCGTCCACCCGACCAGCACCGCCGTACCGACAGTAGTGACGATAAGCGCGGCGGCCGTGGACCACGTCTGGAATCTCGCGTTCAGCACGGCCTCCCTCGCTTCGTGCTCGGGAAGTGTCATCATCGCGGGGGAATATGCGCCCCGCGCCCCCTGTGCGTCAAACCGCCCCTCCCTTGCCGTCGCTGTTCAGCGTACAACGGAACCGTTCCGAGCGACGACGGGCTCCGGTGCGCGGAGCGTGCCGCGCGCGCACGGGGCTCACTCCCACACACTTAACAGACGACTACCAGCGGAAGATGCGCCGGAGTTTCCGGCCCAGACTCCGACCCATGGAGTCGATCGCCTCGGGAACTTCCTCCCAACCTTGCATCTGGTCGTCCTCCCACACCGGTATCGGCTCCGAGTGCTGCGGACATTCGGCGCCCGGCTCGGTCCCCGGCTTGAACCACTCGCTCTGGCGGTTGGGGCACCACTGGTTGGCCAGGTAGCCTGTCGTCGGATCGATCACGCGCATGATCATTCCGTCGGGCGGATCCCACGACGCGTCACCGCCCGCCGTCTCGCGCCATCCTCCCTTGTACCACTCTGCCCACGCGGGCGCGGCAAGCCGACCACCGGCCGCGCCTGATCCCATCGATCGTGGCTCGTCGAACCCGAACCAGAAGCCCGCGACTATCGACGGCGTGTAACCGATGAACCACACGTCGCTGGCGTTGTTCGTCGTCCCGGTTTTGCCCGCGACCATACCGCGCACGCCCTGGTCCCGTAACGCGCGCCCGGTCCCGAAGTCGACCGCACCGCGCAGCATCGACGTCAGCTGATATGCGTCGCGCGGGTCCATGACCTGCTCGCGCTCCACTTCCTGGCTGTACATAATCTCGCCGTCTCCCGCTTCGAGCCTGCGAACAAGTCGCGGCCGCACGCGAAATCCGCCGTTCGCGAACGGGGCGTACGCCGTCACCAGCTCGATGGGCGTCACCTCGAGCGCGCCGAGCGCGATGGACGGAATCGGCTGCAGCTCGGCGGTGATGCCGTTCTTGTGCGCAGTCTCGATGATCCTCCGCTCGCCGACGACCTGCGAGACGCGCACGGTCGCCGCGTTCGCGGAGTGAATCAGTGCCTGACGGAACGTCGTGCGTCCCAGATAATTGCCGTCGTAGTTCTTCGGCTCCCAGACCTGGCCCTGCATGTGCACGCGGATCGGCTCGTCGTCCACTTCGGTCGCCGAGCTGTAGCCGGCGGTCAGCGCCGCGGCGTATACGAACGGCTTGAATGCCGACCCCGGCTGCCGCTTGGCGTACAGCGCGCGGTTGAACGTCCCGCGCTTGAATCGACGCCCGCCGCTCAGCGCCCGGATGTCCCCGGTCTGGGGGTCGATGGCCACCATCGCGCCCTCGACCGTGCGGCCGATGGATGCGGCCCGCCTCCGCACCGCCGCGTCGGCCGCGCGTTGCGCGCGCGCGTCCAGCGACGTGTACACGGTCAGCTCGCTCAGATCGAGTCGCGTGCCCTTGATCACCGAGTCCGCCAGCGCTCGCACCGCGTCGAGCGCGTACGAATCGTTGCTCTGGTCCGGGTACCATCCCTCCCCGTGAATCCGGATGCGCGTGTCCTTGAGCCCCGGAAGACGGTCGGGAGAGACGTACCCTTGGCGCACCATCAGGTCCAGCACGAGGTTCCGCCTCGTGAGCGCGCGATTGGCGCTCCTTCGCGGCGTATAGTACGACGGCGCCTTGGGGAGAGCGGCGAGAGTCGCCGCTTCGGGGAGCGTCACGTTCTTCACGCTCTTGTTGAACAGATCGCGGCTGGCGGCTTCCACCCCGTACACGCCGTTCCCCATGTAGATGACGTTCAGGTAGAGCTCGAGTATCTCCTGCTTCGTGAGCGACCGCTCCATCAGCTTGGCGAGCCGCAGCTCGAGCGTCTTCTGCCGCAAAGTCCGGCCGCGCTGCTGATTGACGACGAACGTGTTGCGCGCCGCCTGCATCGTGATCGTGGAGAACCCCTCGCGGATCCCCAGCGACTTCATGTTTTGGGCGAAAGCGCGCACGAATCCGCGCCAGTCCGTTCCATTGTGCTGGTAGAACCTGCGATCTTCCACGGCGATGAACGCCTGTTGCACGAAAACCGGAACTGTCGCGAGCGGAACGTTGAGCCGGCGCACCGTCTCCAATCGTCCCAGCAGCACTCCGTTGCGATCCAGAATCTGCCCGCCCTGCGATGGACGGAAGGCACGGATCTCGCTCGCACTCGGGCAGCCCTCGAAGCCGCACGTCACCAGCCACGAATTCAGGAGCAGCATGCCAGCAAGCGCAGCGCCCATCCCGCCGACCCACCATGGGTTCGGCGTGACCTTCTTGTGCCAGAGCTCGCGAAGGTCCGCGCGGATCCTGCTGACGCTGATGATCATAGCGGTGTCTTTCTCATGTTCCGATACGAAAGGAAACCCGGACCCTGCCGTTGAAGCCAGCACAATTCCGTCTGATACACTATCAGTCGGGTATCGTGACCGGGGGGTTGCCGGTCAACCTGGCACAGGCTCGATGGCGCCGGCAGCGGGCTCAGCGGCCGCAGCTGGAGACCCGTCCCGCGTCCCCAACGAACTGGGACGCATCCCCGTGCTCGAATATCATCTCATCGGAGACAAAGAAGGCAGGTGGCAGCGGTCGCATGCGCGTTTCAGGGAGGATCTGGAGACGTTGTACCGGCGGGGGTACCGGCCGGTCACTATCTCGCAGATTCTGGACCGCGACCTCAACCTGCCCACCGGCCTCTCCCCGGTCGCGCTCGTGTTCGACGACGCCTCGCCCAGTCAGTTCCGTTACATCGAGCGAAATGGGCGTCTGGAGATCGACCCGAACTCGGCCGTGGGCATCCTGACCGAGTTCAACGCGCGTCATCCGGACTGGACGAATTCGGCTGTCTTCTGCACGCTCTCAGGCGCCGAGGCCGGTCGCTCGCTGTTCGGCGACAAAGGCATCGAAGGACAGAAGAGCGAGTGGCGGTTTCCCAAGATGCGATTCCTCGCGGAGCGCGGCTTCGAGCTCTGCAACCATACGCTCTGGCACGCCAACCTCGGCAAGTACGACGACGCGTTCGTGCAGGAACAGATCGCGCGCGGAGTGATGGCGATAGATTCGGCCGTGCCTGGCTACAAGGTTCGCACTTTCGCGCTCCCACTCGGCGTGTGGCCCAGGAACCGCGCGCTCGCGAAGAAAGGATCGTGGAGAGATCCGAAGAGCGGACGCGTCGTGACCTACGATTTCGGCGCGATTCTCGAGGTATCAGGCGGACCGACGCGCAGCCCGTACGATCCGAAGTTCAACCCGCTCAGCATCAACCGCGTCCAGGTATACAACGAAGAGCTGGAGCGAACGCTCGACGCGCTGGACCGGCCCGGCGCGCGCTACGTCTCCGACGGCGTGAGCAACCAAGTCGCCCGACCTGCTGCGCAGCCTTGAGCGGTCGTCGCAAAGATCGTTGCAGCTATTTCAAGCGGTGACAAATAGATTCTTGCCGCCGTAGAAATTGCCCGGCCCGCACGAGCTCCTTGATCGTTCCTCAGAGACGACACCGCCACCCCAGGAGATTCGATGAGCAGGTCCCGCCCCGTACTACTGGTAGCCCTGCTGGTCGCTGCTTTCGCGGCCGCCTGCGCCGACAACATTCCAACGGCCTTGCTGGCCCCGAGCCCTGCCCCGCGACCGGTCACCACCGGAGCGGAGAATCCGGTTGTTATCAACGAGGTGATGGCGGACCCGTCGGCGGTCGGCGACGACCGGGGAGAATGGTTCGAGGTGCATAACACCGGTGCTTCGTCCGTCAGCCTGCAGGGGTGGACGATCACGTCGAACAACGACGCGCCCCACACCATCTCGGGCGCCGTCACCGTTGCCTCCGGCGGCTTCGCGGTGCTCGGAATCAACGGCACGAAGAGCAAGAACGGCGGCGTTACCGTCAACTACGTGTATGGCACGGCGATCAATCTGGCCAATGCCGCGGACTGGCTGGTCCTGAAAAACGGCTCCGGCGTCCTGGTGGACTCCGTCGCCTGGGCGAGCACGATGCCGTCGGGTGCGGCCCGGGGCGTCAAAGACCCGCTCGGCGACAACCTCGACGTCAACGGAACCAACTGGAGCACCGAGACGACCGCGTACGGGAAGGGAGACAAGGGTACTCCCGGTAAGGTGAACGATGGCTACACTCCGCCGCCTCCCCCGCCCCCGGCGCCAGACACCGGGTTGGTGGTGCGCGTTCTCGACATCGGTCAGGGCGACGCGACGCTGATCACCAACGGGACGAACAAGGTGATCATAGACGGTGGGCCCGACCGGGCGCGCTTCGGCTTTCTGCTTGATTCGCTCGGACTGAACAACACCACAATTGACGTCGTCATTCTCTCCCACGAGCATTTCGACCATCTCTCCGGTCTGCGCGAGCTGTTCGTCACGGCGCGCGGCATAACAGTCCGGTATTTCTTCGAGAACAAGAACGTGTACTCCACCGTCTCATTGGCTGAGCTTCGGGATTCAGTCATGGCGCGCGAGTCCCGCGGTGAGCTTGTCTACCGCGACACGGACGATCCCTGCGCCAACGGCGCGCCGCTGTGCACGGTCACGATGAACGGCGGGGCTAAACTCCACATCATGCGGCCGAATCCCAACGGAACCACGCCCAACAACCGCTCCACCCCGGTCAAACTGGTCGGACCCGATTCCGCGTCATTCTCGATGTGGTTCGCCGGAGATGGCGAGCACGAAGCTATCGAGTG
>JBKJKB010000088.1:0-11753 GCA_046597675.1 Gemmatimonadaceae bacterium | reverse complement strand
ACGCGCGCTGTCGCGCACGAGGCGCTGCAGCTGCTCGAGGTGGACCAGTTCGGGCTCGACGAGATGGACACGCGACTGCTGCGCGCGGTGATCGAGAAGTTCGACGGCGGGCCGGTGGGAATCGGGTCTATTGCCGCCGCGGTCGGTGAAGACGCGGACACGATCGAAGAGGTGTACGAGCCGTTCCTCGTGCAGAATGGATTCCTGCACCGGACACCACGCGGCCGCGTCGCCACCGCGCAAGCGTATCGCCACTTTGGTTTCACGCCGCCTGCGGGCACCGGCGGCGCGGGCCAGCCCAGTCTCTTCCAGCGCTGATCGCGGGATGCCGGCCGGCAGCCGGACGTCGGACTACGACTTCGAGCTGCCGCCAGAGCTCATAGCGCAGTCCCCCGCGCACCGGCGGGACGAAAGCCGGATGATGGTGTTGGACCGGGCCGCGGCGACCATCACGCATCGCAAGTTCACCGACCTGCCCGGGTTACTCTCAGCGGGCGACGCGCTGGTGCTCAACCGCAGCAAGGTCATCCGCGCGCGGCTGCTCGGCACGCGCGACAGCGGCGCCCCCGCGGAAGTGATGCTCGTCAAGTCGCTTGGCAGCGGACGATATGAGGCGATGGTGCATCCGGGTGGAAAGCTGAAGCCGGGACGCAAGATCTCCGTCTCATCGGAGCTTCAAGTAGAGATTCTCGAAACCACAGCCCGACGAACTCGGATCGTGCAGTTGCACAGCGACCTTCCACCGGATGAAGCGATCGAGCGGTTCGGGCACATCCCGCTGCCGCCTTACATTCGCCGCGCCGACGAGAGCGAGGACGCCACGCGGTATCAGACCGTGTACGCGCGCGAGGCGGGATCGGTGGCCGCGCCGACCGCGGGGCTCCATTTCACCGAGCAGGTGCTCGATCAGATCCGCCAGCGGGATGTGAGTATCGCGGAAGTGGTGTTGCACGTGGGTGCGGGAACGTTCAAGCCGGTGGAGGTGGAGGATCCCGCGGAGCACGTCATGCACGAGGAGTGGTTCACGATTCCCGCAGCGACCGCTGAAACGCTGAACGTGACGCGTGAGCACGGTGGAAAGATCATCGCGGTCGGGACCACGTCGGTGCGAACGCTCGAGGCCGGCCTTCTATCCGACCGCAGGTTCGAGGCGACGACCGGAGAGACGGCGATCTTCATCCGGCCAGGATATGAGTTCAAGGCGGTAGACCGCCTGCTGACCAACTTTCACCTGCCCAGGTCGACACTGCTGATGCTCGTCGCGGCGTTTGCAGGATATGAGTTCGCTATGGAGGGGTACCGCGAGGCGATCGATGAGCGATATAGATTTTATTCGTACGGGGATGCGATGTTGGTACTCTAGGCGCTCGCCGACCAGGCACTATGCCGACCAGGCTCGCGTCGTGAGTTAACCGTTATAGCGTTGCGCGTAAGGCCGTTGACTGGGTTTGGGAAACGGGAAAGCCCAAACGACGGGAGAACGGGCGACTCACTATCGAGCCTGCTCGGAACAATGCCGGCGCGGCAAGCCTAGCCGACAAACTGGCCACTCACTACGCAGAGCCCAGCACCCTCTTCCGAAGCCCGCACAGCATCCGACGGGTGTCAACAACTTCCCCCCTCAACGCCTGTCCCTCCGCCTCCTTTATGACGCCGTAATCCGTAGCGAGCTTCAGCTGATACTCGAGCTCCAGCGTGGACTTGATGCTTATTTCGAGGAACCGCGCCAATTCCCTTGAACTGCTCGCCCCGCAACCTTCGACGATGTTGAACGGAATAGACTCGGCGCTCGTGGTCATCTGGTTCTTGAGCGAAGCGTAGCCGGTACGTGGAAATCGGCCTGCAGTTCGCCTGGCGGATAGTGCCAGCTCGTGGGCTTTGCGCCAGACGCGGAGCTTGCGGTAGTCCTGCATTCCGAAATAGCTGCGCCTGGATGGCCGGGCGCGGCATCCAATTATTCTGCTTGCCACCAAAGCTTTGTCTTGCCCCGGCTCGCGTCGTGAGTTGCCCGGTTTTCCGTCGTTATGTTTCCCCGTTTGCCAACCCAGTCAACGGCCCAACGGATTACGGAAAAACGGGTCACTCGCGACGCGAGCCGGGGGACAGCGATGCCGCGCGGCTGATTCAATAGATTCCCTTGATGTTCCGCTTTGATCTGACCGCAACCGCGGGCCGCGCAAGATCCGGCGTTTTCTCTACTCCCCACGGCCCCGTCGGCACCCCGGCCTTCATGCCCGTCGGCACGCAGGCGACGGTCAAATCCCTCGACCCCGACGAGCTCCAGACGGCAGGCGTGACGATGCTGCTGGCGAACGCCTACCATCTCCATCTCCGGCCCGGCGACGACGTCGTTCGCGACGCGGGCGGACTCCATGACTTCATGCGCAGGGACGGGCCGATCCTCACCGACTCCGGCGGGTTTCAGGTGTTCTCGCTCGCCAAGCTCTGCACTGTGACCGAAGACGGCGTCGAGTTCCGGAGCCACATCGACGGCTCCACCCGCCGCTTCACCCCCGAGTCGGTCATGCAGATCGAGCGCAACCTCGGCGCCGACGTGATCATGCAGTTCGACCACGTCATCCCCGGCCAATCGGATTCCGCCACTTCTCGCGACGCGAGCGAGCGCAGCCTCAGATGGCTCGCGCGCTGCAGCCAGGAACACGAGCGCCTCGCCCAGCAGAACCCCGGGCAAATGCAGGCACTCTTCCCCATCGTTCAGGGCGGAATCCACACCGACTTGCGCCGCGAAGCAGCTCACTCAATTACCGATATGGGCGACTGGTTCGGGTTCGGGATCGGCGGGCTGTCCGTCGGCGAGGAGAAGCCGGCGATGTACGAGATGCTCGAAGTCGTGGACGAGGCTTTGCCCCGGGACAGGCCGCGTTACCTGATGGGGGTGGGCTTCCCCGCCGACCTGATCGAGGGAGTGCGCCGCGGAGTCGATCTGTTCGACTGTGTTGCCCCCACTCGGATGGGGCGTAACGGCACGGCTTTCGTACCGGACGGGCGGATCAACGTGCGCAACGCCGAGCTCCGCACCGATAACCGGCCGATCGACGACAGCTGCTCCTGCCCCACGTGCGCACGGTTCAGCCGCGCATACCTGCGCCACCTTTTTACGGCGGACGAGATGCTGGGCCCACGGCTTCTCTCGCTGCACAATGTACATTTTCTGGTGCAGCTCATGCGCACTGCGCGTGAGACGATTCATGACGGCACCTTCTCCGGCTGGAGTGGCGACTGGCTCCAGCGGCACAACACCGTGAAAATCGCTACACCGACGCTCTCTCATCCAGAAACTGGGATCAACAATCAATGACCTCGCTCACGTTCGCCGCCCTCGCCATCTTCGCGCCCGCCGGCGGCAATCCGCTGCTCGGCCCGCTGTTCATGTACGGCGCGATTTTCATCATCTTCTACTTCGTCCTCATCCGTCCTGGCCAGCGCCAGCGGAAGGCGCACGAGGCGCTCATCAAAGCGCTCAAGAAAGGCGATGAAGTCGTGACCGCCGGTGGAGTCGTCGGCGAAGTGCTGCACATCAAGGAGACGATGAACGAGGGGACCGCGGCACCGACCATGGAAGACCGCGTCACGATCCGCTCCGGAGAATCGAAGATGGTCATCGAGCGAGGTCGCATCACCAAGGTCATCCGAAACACCACAGCCGGGGCCTGACAAGCGTGAAGACACTCGGCATCCGCGTGCTCGGCGATCCGATCCTGCGCATGGACACGGCGCCGGTCGCGGAAGTCAACGACGAGTTAAAGCGGTTGATCGACGACATGTTCACGACGATGTATGCCGCCGAGGGGATCGGACTCGCGGCGCCGCAGGTCGGTCGTATGGAAAGGCTCGCGGTCGTGGACGTCGAAGGGGCGCGTTACGTGCTCATTAATCCCGAGATCGTCGCGCGTGAAGGTTCGGCGCGCGCGGAAGAAGGCTGCCTCTCGATTCCCGACGTGTTCGGCGAAGTGGAACGGCCGCAGCGAATCACGCTGCGCGCGCTCGACGCCGACGGCGAGCCCTTCGAGCTCGCCGCGGACGAGCTGCTGGCCCGCTGCATACAGCACGAAGTCGATCATCTCCATGGCAAGCTCTTTCTCGATTACCTGAGCGTGTTCAAGCGGCGCTCGGCGCTGTCCCAATGGGAAAAACTCAAGACGGATTACCCCGGCCTCATCCGGAAAGTCATCCCGGGCGCCGAGCAGAAGCCGCGCAGCGCGGAGCACAGCTCCACCGCGGCCGGCGAGGTTTGAGTGCGCGTTCTTTTCTGGGGCACGCCCGATTTCGCCGTAACGCCGCTGGCGGCCCTGCTCGGTGAGGGACTGGACGTAATCGGAGTCGTCACCCAGCCGGACAAGCCACAGGGACGATCTAGATCGAGCGTGATCGCTTCGCCCGTGAAAACGCTCGCGCTTCGTGAGGAGATCCCGGTGCTGCAGCCGGTCAAGGCGCGCGATCCGCAGTTCATCGCTGAGATCCGGAAGCTCGAGCCGGACATCTCCGTCGTGGTCGCCTACGGCCAGATCCTGACGAAGGAAGTGATCGACCTGCCCAAACTTGGCACGCTCAACATCCACGCATCCCTGCTGCCCGCGCTGCGTGGCGCCGCGCCCATTCAAGGTGCGATTCTCGCGGGATTCGCCGAGACCGGGATCTCGATCATGCAGATGGTTCCCGCGCTCGACGCCGGGCCGGTGCTGCATCAGGTGAAAACGCCGATCGGACCGGACGAGACCTACGGCGAGCTGGCAATGCGCCTCTCGGAGCTCGGCGCGCTCGCGATCGTTGAGGCGCTCGCACTGATGTCCGCGGGTGCGGCGATACCCAGGGAGCAGGATCCTGCCCTGGTCACTCTTGCGCCGAAGGTCACGCGCGACTCGGCGCGAGTAGACTGGAGCGAGGATGCCCTGCAGGTGTCGCGCGGGATCCGCGCGTACGATCCCCGTCCGGCGGCGTTCACCACCGCGGGTGGCGCGGAGGTCAAGCTGTTTCATCCTTCGCTCGCGGAAGGACTCTCCGGAAACCCCGGCCAGGTCCTCGAAGGTGGGAACGAGCTGGTCGTGGCGTGCGGAGAGGGAGCGGTGAGAATCTCCGAAGTCCAACCGGCCGGCCGGCGGCGCATGGCGGCCGGCGACTGGACGCGCGGGCGAGCGGTCGCCGTCGGTGACATCCTCCGCTGAGCCTGCGGTCTGGCATGTTCCCGTCGTCCACGCCATCACCAACGACGACAGACTGCTCAGCCCCGACTTTCCCCGCCACGCGACCGATGTAATGACCGCGCTCGGCGCGCGTGGCGCGATTCACGTGCGCGCGCGCTGGCTCACCGATCGCCGCCTGCTGGAGATCACCAGCGCACTCGTGGAAGCCGCGCGTAAAGCCGGGTGCATGGTAGTGGTAAACGACCGCGCTGACATCGCGCTCGCGAGCGGTGCGCGCGCGGTCCAGCTCACTTCACGCTCCGCCGGAGTCAGCGACGTGCGAGGGCTGGCGCCTTCGCTCCGCATCGGGAGCAGCGTGCATTCCGCGGCCGAAGCGAGGGACGCCGGCCTTTTTGGGGCCGACTGGTGCGTAGCCGGGCATGTGTTCGGCAGCGGGTCCCACGAGGGCGAGCCGGGTCGCGGTATCGGCTTCGTCCGCGCCTGCGCCGAAGCGACGGAGGTGCCCGTAATCGCGATTGGTGGTGTTCTCCCCCGGCACGTCAAAGAGCTGGTCGAGGCAGGCGCCCGTGGCGCGGCGAGCATCAGCGGAATCTGGAACGACCCGAATCCCGGTGAGGCAGCGGGTCGCTATCTTTCAGAGTATGTCGCAGCAGAGCATCGCGGATGAGACGGTTTCCCTGACCGTCAACGGCGAAGAACGAGAGCTTCCCGCCGGTTCGAGCATCGCGGATCTGCTCCAATCCCACAAGCTCGATCCCCGCCTCGTGGTAGTGGAGCACAATCGCGTGGTTTTGCGCGACCGCGACGCCTATCCCCGCATTGAGCTGAGCGGCGGCGACGTGATCGAGATCGTTCACTTCGTGGGAGGCGGATGACTACGGCTATTCTGCCTGTGAACGACGTCCCCTTCGAGATCGCCGGACGCGAGTTTCGCTCGCGTCTCATGGTCGGCACGGGGAAGTACCGCTCAAACGAAGAGATGTCCGCGGCGCTCGAGGCATCGGGCGCCGAAGTCGTGACGGTCGCGGTCAGGCGCGTCGACCTGAACCGGGCGAACGACGAAGGCATGCTGCATCATCTCGACCCGGATCAGTACTTCCTCCTCGCCAACACCGCGGGCTGTTATTCGGCCGACGAAGCCATTCGCTACGCGCGACTCGCGCGGGCCGCCGGCTTCAATGAGTGGATCAAGCTCGAGGTGATCGGCGATGAGGAGACGCTGCTGCCCGACGTAGCGGGATTGCTCGAAGCGACGAAGGTGCTGGTGGACGAAGGGTTCAAGGTGATGGCCTACACGAACGAGGATCTGATCACGGCGCTGCGGCTGGAGGAAGCCGGCGCCGTAGCCGTCATGCCGCTCGCGTCTCCGATCGGATCCGGGCTCGGTCTGCTCAACCCGCAGGCGATCCGCACCATCAAGCGGAGGCTTTCGGTGCCGGTCATCGTGGACGCGGGAGTCGGATGCGCGACCGACGCGTGCGCGGCGATGGAGCAGGGAGTGGACGGAATCCTCATGAACACCGGGATCGCGGCCGCTTCGGATCCGGTTCGCATGGCGCACGCGATGAAGCTGGCTGTCGAGGCGGGGCGGGCATCGTTCCTCGCCGGCAGAATGCCGAAGCGTGAGACCGCGATGCCCTCTTCTCCGCTCGAGGGGATGCTCGACTGATGCAGGTCCGCGGCGGCGTTCAGTTCGCGGTGCAGGGCGGCGTCACGGAGGCGCGCGTCCTCGCCGCCGAAGTGTGCGGCGATCTGCGAAACGGCGAGATGCTGGATTCGTCGTTCGAGCGGCGCGCGGCTCCGCTCGACTCGCGTGACCGCCGCTGGATGCAGGAGCTCGTGTACGGAATGCTCAGGCGCCGCGCGCGGCTCGATGCGATCCTGTCGTCGCGCGTACGCGGTGGTCTCGCGCGTTTGGACCCGGATCTGATCGATCTGCTCCGGCTCGGCGTAGACCAATTGCTCTACATGGGCAGCGTGCCGGCGTACGCGGCCATCGCGCAGACGGTCGAGCTCACCAAGCGCCGGCACGGAATCGGCGCGAGTAAGCTCGCGAACGCGGTTCTTCGGCGCGTCGACCGGGAGCGCGACGACCTTTCGATCCAGGTCGACGGCGACGAAGTGGACCAGCTCGCGCTCGAGTACTCACACCCGCGGTGGATCGTGGCGCGCTGGCTCGAGCGGTTCGGCCGCAGCGAGACCGTGAAGCTGCTCGAGGCGAACAACACCGAGCCGCCGCTGATCGCGCGCCCGTACGGGATAGTTCGCGAGCAGCTGGAGGCGACGCTCGAAGCAGCCGGCGTCAAAGTCGGCGACGCTCCGCTCGTGGCGGACAGCATCGAGCTGCAAGGCGCTGCCGCGCTCACCGAGCTCGGTGCCTACAAGCAGGGTCTTTTCTTCATCCAGGATCCGGCGTCCACGCTCGTGTCCCGGTACGCCGCCATCTCGGCGGGTGTCACCGTCGCGGATCTGTGCGCGGCGCCGGGCGGGAAATCTCTCGAGATGACGCGCGTGGCCGGAGCCGTCGTCGCGAGCGATCGATCGCAGGGTCGGCTGCAGCGGGTGATCGCGAACGTGAAGCGGCTCGACGCGCGCGATCTGCTGGCGTTCGTTGGCGACGCACGTCATCCGGCAATCAAACCCGTAGACGTAGTGTTGATCGACGTGCCGTGCACGGGGACCGGGACATTCCGCCGTCATCCGGACGCGCGCTGGCGGTTGCGGCCGTCGGATCTCGCGGTCATGACCAACCTGCAACGCGCCATCTGTCGCGGCGCCGCTCGCGTCGTCGCGCCCGGCGGTCTGCTGATCTACAGCACCTGCTCGCTGGAGCCCGAGGAAAACGAGGAGCAGGTCGCAACGTTCCTGAAGGAGCACCCGGACTTCGTGCTCGACCCGCCACCGGCAGGTGAGATTCCCGCCGAGGTTCTCGACGACGGGTTTCTCCGCGTGCTGCCGCAGCGACATGGCACCGACGGCGCTTTCGCGGCGCGACTCAGAAGGGCTCCCAGGTGAAGTGGCGCGCTGCGCCACGGAGCGCCTTTCCGTACCTGATGACCGCCGCGGGCGGTTTTTTACTTGCGTACCTGCTGATTTTTCTGTTTGCCTTCCCCGCGGAGGTCATTCCGGACGACGCGGACGTGCCGAACGTAGTCGGGCTCATGTACTCGGACGCGGCGCAGCGAATCGAGAAAGCCGGTTTCCAGGCGGTGCAGGGCGAATCACGCTTTCATCCGCGCGCGCCGGAGGGCACGGTGCTGCAGCAGGATCCACCCGCCGAGAGCAGCCAGAAGCGCGGGATAGACGTCCGGCTCGCGGTGAGCGCCGGACAGCGCAGCGCACCCGTACCACAAGTGACGGGCCTCAGCGAGCAACAGGCGCGGGTGTCGATCGCGAACGCCGGATTCGAGCTTGGAACTGTACGCCGCGAAGCGAGCGATCAGCCGCGCGGCTCGATCATCGCGAGCAGCCCGCCGTCGGGCGAAGTACTGCAGCTGCCTGCTGCGGTGAACATCGTGGTAAGCGACGGCCCTGCGATCGTGATCGCGCCCGATCTTGTGGGTAGAATATTACCCGACGCTCGTTCCATGCTGGAGCAGATCGGACTTCGCGTCGGCGGCGTGGGCAGGGACACCAGTTCGTTCCAGCCGGAGAACACGATTCTCTCGCAGTCGCCGCCCGCCGGGCAGGCGGTCTCCGCGGGCGGGCGGATCAACGTGACCGTCTCGCGCTTCCCCCCGGTGAGCCCGCTCATCGTTCCCGCGCGTCCCAACTCTTTCTGACATCGCGATGACGGTTCGAATCGCACCCTCGATACTCAGCGCGGACTTCGCGAGACTCGCCGACGAGATCGCGATGTGCGAAGCCGGCGGCGCGGACTGGATTCACATCGACGTGATGGACGGCCACTTCGTGCCCAACCTCACGTTCGGCGCGAAGGTCATCGAGACGGTGCGCAAGCTCACTGCCCTGCCGCTCGACGTGCATCTCATGGTCACGGAGCCGGAGAAGTATTTCGACAGCTTCGCGAAGGCGGGCGCGACTACGATGACGATTCACGTTGAGGTCGCGCCGCACCTGCACAGACGGCTCGTGCGCATCAGGGAACTCGGATGCCGCGCGGGCGCGGTGGTGAATCCAGCAACGCCGGTCGAGGCGCTCTCCGACGTCATCCAGGATCTGGATCTGCTGCTGATCATGTCGGTCAATCCGGGCTTCTCGGCACAGAGCTTCATTCCGACTTCACTCGGAAAGATCGCGCGCGCGAGAGAGATGCTGGACGCCGCCCGGAGCAACGCCGACCTGGAGGTGGACGGCGGCGTTGGGCGGGAGACCATTCGGGATGTGTGGCGCGCGGGTGCCGATACGTTCGTGGCGGGCAACGCGATCTTCGGTGCAAAGGACCCACGGGCTGAAATCGCCGTGTTGCGAAAGCTCTGTCAGGAGACGGTATGAGCGTGGCTGGAAACCGGATGGGCCTGGTCGTCGCCTTCGTGGCTGTCGTCGGCGGCGGATTCTTCGGAGTCCGCGAACTGCGGCAGGATCTCGTCACGATCGGCGTGGGGTCGCGAGCGCCTGACTTCGCTGCCGCCACGCTCGATTCGGTGCCGCGGACGAAGACCATGGCCGATTATTCCGGCAACGTCGTGCTGCTCAACGTCTGGGCGACGTGGTGCGCGCCCTGCCGAGTGGAGATGCCGAGCATTCAGAATCTGCACGAGGCGTACGCCTCGCGGGGCCTCAAGGTGGTGGCGGTGAGCGTGGACGCCGGCGGCACCGAGGAGCAGATCCGCGGCTTCACCGACTCGCTTGGCCTGACCTTCGAGATACTGCACGATTCCGCCGGCGGGATCCAACGCGCGTACCGCACCGCCGGCGTGCCTGAGACAATCATCATCGGCCGCGACGGTGTGATTCGGAAGCGCGTCGGCGGAGCGGTGAATTGGGATTCGCAGGCAAACCGCGCTCTGGTGGAGCAGCTGCTCGGGAAGCCAGCGGGCTGATGTGACCATGATCCTCGGGATCGAGACGTCGTGCGACGAGACGTCGGCGGCGGTTATCGAAAGGAAAGAATCGGCGGAACGCCCCGAGCTGCGCTCGCTGGTAATCCTCTCGCAGGACGTGCACGCCGTATTTGGCGGCGTGGTCCCAGAGATCGCCGCCCGCGCGCACCTGACGAGCATCGTGCCCGTAGTGGACAAGGCTCTCGCCGATGCGAGCGCCGGCTTCGGGGACCTGGATGCGGTCGCGGTGACGCACGCGCCCGGACTGATCGGCGCGCTCCTCGCCGGTGTGTCGTACGGCAAGTCGCTGGCATACTCGCTCGGCATCCCGGTTGTGGCCGTGCATCACATGGAAGGTCATCTCTTCGCCGCGTCGCTCGAGGATGAGGCCGCACAGCCGCCGTTCATGGCGCTGCTGGTGTCAGGCGGGCACACGATGCTGATCGATTGCCCCGAGTGGGGCAGGTACGAGCTGCTCGGCGGGACGCGCGACGACGCCGCGGGCGAGGCGTTCGACAAGGTCGCGAAACTCCTCGGACTTCCCTACCCCGGCGGCCGCTACGTCGAGGAGCTGGCGGCGAAAGGCGATCCCGCGCGCTTCCGGTTCAAGCGGCCGATGCTCGATGGGACGTGGAAGGAGAACCAGCCGGGGTACCACGACGTCTCGTTCAGTGGCCTGAAGACCGCAGTCCTTAACGCGGTGCGCGCGTCGAAAGACATCGAGCGCGACCGCGCCGACATCGCGCGCGGCTTCCAGGACGCGCTCGTCGAAACGCTGGTCGAAAAAACCGTACGCGCCGCCGACGAGCGCGGCCGCTCGCGCATCGTCCTCGGCGGCGGCGTGGCCTGCAATCGCACTCTCGTGGCCGCCGCGGGGAAACGCGCGGAACAAATCGGCGCAACCGTACACAGCGCCTCTCCCCGGCTCTCGACGGACAACGCCGCCATGATCGCGGGCGCCGGGCTGTACCACTTCGAGCGTGGCGAGCGCGCTGACCTTTCATTGAACGCTTTCGCCACACTGGCCATCCCCGGATTATCATTGCCCCATGCGTGAAAGCGAATTCATCGTCCACCAGCCCTTCGTCTACCATCTCGGCCCGATGGAAATCGGTGGCTTCAGCCTGGCGATGCTGTTGTGCTTCGTCATCGGGCAGATCCTCCTCACGCGCGAGCTGACCAGACGCGGACATGATCCGGCTCCCGTAGCCGATCTGGTTTTTGCCGCGGTGATCGGCGGACTGCTCGGCGCGAAGATCTACTACGCCATTCTCACGCAGGACATGGGCGCGCTGTTCAGTCGCGCGGGCTTCGTGTTCTGGGGCGGGCTGATCGGCGGAATCATCGCCACGAGCCTGGTGGTACGCTTCAAGAAGCTGCGCTGGAGCACGATCAGCGACGCGAGCGCGCTGAGCCTCGCGGCGGCGTACTCTGTCGGGCGCACCGGATGCTGGGCCGTCGGCGACGACTACGGCCGTCCCTGGGACTCACCGCTCGCGGTACAGTTCCCCCAGGGCGCGCCCCCGTCGACTGCGGCGAACATGTCACAGATGTTCGGGGTCAGCTTTCCGCCGGGCACCGATCCGTC
>JBKJKB010000017.1:0-3556 GCA_046597675.1 Gemmatimonadaceae bacterium | reverse complement strand
AGCGTACGTTGCAGTCGAGAGCCCGAAGGGAGAGAAGGGCTATTATATGGTATCCGACGGAACGTCCAAGCCTGTTCGCTGGCGCATCCGTCCCCCCTCGTTCGTGAATCTCTCCGCGATTCCGAAGATGGTCGAAGGCCATCTGCTCTCCGACGTCATCGCGATCAACGCGAGCATCGACATCGTCATGGGAGAAATCGACCGATGAGCCCTCGACTGGAACGCGGCACCGGCCGCAACGCGATTCCGTTGAGTACCACGGATTCGATCGCCGGATACGAGGTGGAAGAGACGCTCGGCATCGTCACCAGCGAGTGGGTCGGCGGCGTCAATCTCTTCCGCGATCTTTTCGCCGGCATCCGCGACATCGTCGGAGGCCGCAGTGGCTCCCTCGAGGCTGCGCTGCGCGATGGACGCGAAATATGCCTGGAAGAGTTACGGGAGAACGCGCACGACCTCGGTGCGCACGGCGTCGTCGGAGTGAAGTTTGATTATTCGCCGTTCGGCAAGATGCTTCTCCTCGCTGCCTCGGGAACCGCCGTTCGCCTCATCGTGGGACGCCCGCGATGACGCACGCGCCCGCACTCGCGATGTCACCCGAGGGCCACCCGCTGGAGCCGCACGTTCCGGTCTTCACCGCGGACGCACGCAAGGAGCTCGACGAGCTACTCACGCGCTACCCGACGAAGATGGCTGCGCTGCTGCCGGCGCTCTGGATCGTGCAGGGGTCGCGCGGTTGGGTGAGCGACGGCTCGATGGCGGAAGTCGCGGAGCTGCTCGAGCTGACGCCGGCGTACGTGAAGGGTGTGGTGACCTTCTACTACATGTACCACCAGCACCCGGTGGGGAAATACTTCATTCAGGTGTGCACGACATCGCCCTGCGCCATCTGTGGCGCCGAAGACGTGGTCAAGTCGCTGCTCAAACACACCAAGTGCGGCGAGCTCGGCACGACCTCGCCCGACGGAAAGTTCACGGTGATCGAGGTGGAGTGCCTCGGCGCATGCGGCTTTGCGACGCCAATCATGGTCAACTCTGAATTCATCGAGTCTGTGACGCCCGAGAGCGTGCCCGAGATCCTGGCGAGGTTCGAGTAATGGGTTTCCCGCACAAGTCGCACGACCGCGAGACTCCCGTACTGTCGCAGCACTTCGGCAACGCCGGGGCACGTTCGCTCGACGGCTGGAAGAAGCTGGGCGGATACAAGGCGCTGGAGAAGGCGCTCTCCATGCAGCCCGCCGAGATCGTGGACGTCGTCAAGGCATCGGGACTGCGCGGCCGCGGCGGTGCTGGATACCCGACCGGTATGAAGTGGTCGTTCATGAAGCCCGGCGACGGCAAGCCGCACTACCTGTGCTGCAACGCCGACGAGTCCGAGCCGGGGACGTTCAAGGATCGCGAGATCATGCGCTGGACGCCGCACGCGCTCGTGGAAGGCTGCGCGATCGGCGCGTACGCGATTGGCGCGGAGACCGCGTACATCTACATCCGCGGCGAGTTCACCGAGCCGTTGGACGAGATGAACCGCGCGGTCAAGGAAGCTTATGCCGCGGGGATCATCGGCAGGAATGCGATGGGAACCGGCAAGCGAGTGGACGTACACGTACACAAGGGCGCGGGCGCCTACATCTGCGGGGAAGAAACCGCGCTGATGAACTCGCTCGAGGGCCGGCGCGGCAATCCACGCATCAAACCGCCGTTCCCGGCGGTGTCGGGACTGTTCGGCATGCCCACGACCATCAACAACGTCGAGACGCTGGTCGCGGTGAACCACATCCTCACTCGCGGCGCCGACTGGTACAAGGGGATGTCTCTCTCGAACGCCAAGAGCACCGGCACCAAGCTGTATTCGGTATGCGGTAACATCGCGCGCCCTGGCAACTACGAAGTCGAGATGGGCTTTCCGTTTAAGGATTTTTTGTACGACGTGTGCGGGGGTCCGCGGGAGGGGCGGCAGTTCAAGGCGATCATCCCCGGCGGAGTCTCCGTCCCGATCCAGAACATGGAAGAGGCCGAAGCGACGCTGATGGACTACGAGGGGTTCGTCGAGCACGGCTCGATGCTCGGCTCCGGCGGCGTCATCGTCATCGACGACGCGCAGAACATGGTGAAGGTGATCGCGCGCATCGCCCGGTTCTTCGCGCATGAGAGCTGCGCGCAGTGCACGCAGTGCCGCGAGGGAACCGCGTGGGCCACGCGGATCCTCGAGCGCATCGCGGACGGGCACGGGGCAACCGAGGACCTCGACACGCTGCTCGATATTTCCGAGGACATGACCGGAAAGACGATCTGCGTGCTGAGCGATTCGTGCGCTACGCCCATCGTCTCCGGGATCAAGAAGTTTCGGGAGGAGTTCGAGGTGCTGATCAAGCAGCGGCGGTTCCACGCGGTTGCGGCGGCGGTGGCCTGATGGCCGAGCAGACGCAGGCGAAAACGGTGACGCTCACCATCGAGGGCCGGCAGGTGACGGTCCCCGAAGGCACGTCCATTCTCGAGGCGGCCAAGCAGGTCGGCGTCCTGATTCCGCATTACTGCTACCACCCGGGACTGCCTGTGGCCGGCGTGTGCCGCATGTGCCTGGTGGACGTCGAGAAGGCGCCCAAGCTCGCGCCGTCGTGCGCGACGTCCGCGATGGACGGGCAGGTCGTGCACGTGCATTCGGAGAAAGCGCTGGACGCGCGGAAGGGCGTGCTCGAGATGCTGCTCATCAATCACCCGCTCGACTGTCCCATCTGCGACCAGTCCGGCGAGTGCGAGCTGCAGGACTACACCTTCCAGGAAGGCCGAAAGGACTCGCGCTATCGCGAGCCCAAACGCTTCAACCCCGTCGAGGATTTCGGCGGCGACGTGGTGTACGTCCCCAATCGCTGCATCCTCTGCACACGTTGCGTCCGGTTCATGGAGGATATCGCGCACGACCCCGTGCTCAACGTGAGCGAGCGCGGCGATCGCGCGCTGATCGGGAAGTTCCCCGACAAGGACCTGACGCATCCGTGGGCGGCGAACGTCGTGGACCTCTGCCCGGTCGGAGCGCTGCTATCGAAGGACTCGCTCAACAAGGCGCGCGCCTGGGAGCTGGATCGCACGGCGTCGGTCTGCCCGAACTGCACGCAGGGGTGCAACATCATCGTCGAGACCCGCGATAACACGGTGGTTCGCCTCAAGCCGCGCTTCAACGACGAAGTCAATAAGTACTTCATCTGCGACTATGGCCGCCTCAACTACCGCTGGCTCAATCGGCAGGACCGGGTAGACACGCCGATGGTCCGGCGCGGTGATTCCCTCACGCCGACCGACTGGGACACGGCGATCGCCGCGGCGTCGAATCTGCTCAAGGGGCAGCGCGTGTCGGTCATCGCGTCGCCGATGCTCTCCAACGAGACGCTCTTCCTGCTTTCGTCGCTCATCGAGCGCAACGGCGGAGAAGGGAGCTTCACGGTCGAGACGGGTCCGGAAGCGCCGCTACCCGGTGTGGAGGATCTTTCGCTCAGAGCAGACCGCGCGGCAAACGTCGCAGGCGCCGAGCGACTCGGCTTCAAGCGCGCTGCCGGCAGAG
>JBKJKB010000364.1:0-3244 GCA_046597675.1 Gemmatimonadaceae bacterium | reverse complement strand
TAGAGCGCGAGCGTCGCGCTCTATCGCGATCGCGCGATCGCGCTGCGGGAAATCCCCGTGCTGGCAATGCTGTCCGCCACGCCTGCGGCGCTGCAGGCGCGCGCCGATGCGGTGGCGACAAGGATTCTCGAGCGTGGCGTGAAGTGCGAGGTCGTGCCCTCGGAGTCCTCGGTTGGTGGCGGTGCTTTTCCCTCCGCCGTGCTCCAATCTTTTGCCGTAGCGCTTCACGGCAACGCTGTCGTCCTCCAGAAGAGCTTGCGTGAAGCCGCGCCCGCGGTGGTTGGCCGGGTCAAGGACGGACAGCTGCTGCTCGACGTTCGCTCTGTGTTGCCACACGAGGATGAAACTCTGGCCGCCTCCGTCGGCAGCGCGCTGTCATAGTGGAACGCCCCGCCATCGTCTTTCTCGACCGCGACGGGACCATAATCGAGGACACGCACTTCATCTCGCGCCCCGACGATGTTCGCGTTCTCCCCGGCGCCGCCGAAGCAATCGCGCGCCTCAACCATGCCGTCATTCCAGTCGTCGTCGTCACGAATCAGTCGGGGATAGGACGCGGATACTACGGTACCGCGGAATACGAGAAGGTGAACGACCGCATCGCCGCCGACCTGACGAAGGTGGGCGCGCGCATCGACGCCGTCTACCACTGCCCGCACGCGCCGAACGGGGACGATCCATGTCCGTGTCGCAAGCCGGGCACCGCACTGTTCGACGAGGCGCTCACGGCGTTCGGCATTTCCGGCAGCCGTGCCGCGTTCGTCGGCGACAAGGTGCGTGACGTCAGCCCGGCCCTGCCGTTCGGCGGGACCGGCTATCTGCTCGTGACGTCCGCGACCACCGCGGAAGATGTGGAGTGGGCCGAGCGCGAGGCGCAAACGGTTACGTCGCTCAAGGATGCCGTGGACCGGATGCTGGGCCTTACTGACATGGCTGCCCGGCGATAGAATCGCCCGATGCGCTCGCGCGTGGCGGTCCTCGCTTCCGGTCGTGGCTCCAATCTCGGGGCAATTTTCGCGTACTGCGACCGGCTCGGCGAGCTCAGCACGTGCGAGGTCGCTCTGGTCGCGTCGAACCGCATTGATTCACCGGCGCTCGACAGAGCGCGTGCGCGCGGAATCGCCGCGGAGCACGTCAGCGATCCATCCAATGGGACAGCACTACTCGAAATGCTCGACAGCTACTCGATCGACATCGTCGCCCTCGCGGGCTACCTCAAGCTCCTCCCTCGTGAGGTCACCAGACTTTACAAGGACAGGATCATCAACGTGCACCCTGCTCCACTGCCGGCCTTCGGTGGCGCGGGCATGTACGGCTTGAGGGTGCACGACGCGGTGATCGCCGCAGGCATGAAGGAGACGGAGGTGACGGTGCACTTCGTGGACGAGGAGTACGACAGCGGCGACGTGATCGTGCGCTGGCCGGTGCCAGTTTACGAAGGAGACACCGCCGAGCTGCTGGCGGAGCGCGTGCTTAAGGTCGAGCACGTGCTGTTTCCGCGTGTGCTGGAAATGGTGGCGTGTCTCGCGCCCGGACGACTCGCGGCGGGGCAGCATTGATGCCGCGCGCACTGCTATCGGTCTCGGACAAGAACGGTCTGGTCGAATTCGCCAAGGGGCTGAGCGAGCTCGGCTGGGAGCTGATCTCCACGGGCGGGACGTCGAAAGCGCTGCGAGCCGCCGGGCTCGTGGTGCGCGACGTTTCCGATGTCACGGGATTTCCGGAGATGCTGGACGGACGCGTAAAAACCCTGCATCCGGCGGTACATGGCGGGCTGCTCGCGCGGCGGGACCTGGACGAGCACATGACGGCGATAAGCGGGGCCGGCATTACCCCCATCGATCTCGTGGTGGTGAACCTGTATCCGTTCGCTGACACGATTCGCAGGCAAGGCGTTACGCCCGAAGAGGCTATCGAGCAAATCGACATCGGCGGCCCGTCGATGCTGCGCTCGGCGGCAAAGAACTTCGCAGCCGTCACGGTAATCGTCGATCCGGCGGATTACGAGCGCGTGCTCGCGGGCCTGAGGGACAAGCATGACGATCCGGAGCTGCGGCGGGATCTAGCGGAGAAGGTATTCGCCCATACCGCCGGGTACGACGCCGCGATTGCGACCTGGTTCGCTGGCCAGCGTGGGGAGCTGTTCCCCGAGCGGCTGTGCTCGGCGCTCGAGCGAAAGCAGACGCTGCGCTACGGCGAGAATCCCGGCCAGCTGGCTGCGTTCTATGTGGAGAAAGGCGCCGCGGGTCTTTCCGCGCTCGTGCAGAAAGGTGGAAAGGAGCTGTCGTTCAACAACCTGCTGGACCTGGAGGGCGCGCTGTTCGCGACCGATGCTTTTGGCGACGCGGTGTGTTGCGCGATCGTGAAGCACACGACGCCCTGTGGAATCGCGATCGGCGCGACTGCACTGGCGGCGTACAGGAAGGCGCTCGTGTGCGATCCCGTATCGGCGTTCGGATCGGCGATCTCGTTTACGGCGCCCGTTGACGACGAAGCCGCCAACGCGGTTGCGAGCCTGTTCGTCGAATGCGTAGTGGCGCCGTCGTTTTCAGAGGGCGCGCTCGAAGCCCTCGGCCGAAAGAAGAACCTCCGGGTGCTCGAAGGGAAAGCTCGGTGGGACCGGGCGGCGCTCGACTATAAGCGCGTCCGCGGCGGCATGCTGGTGCAGCAGCGCGCGGAAAGCGTCGGCGACGAGAACCAGTGGACCGTGGTGACGTCGCAACAGCCCAACGAGGAGGAGCGGCGGGACATGATGTTCGCCTGGCGCGCGGTGGCGTCCGTGAAGTCGAACGCGATCGTGCTGGCCCGCGACGGGGCCACGATCGGGATTGGTGCGGGGCAGATGTCACGGGTGGACGCGGCGTTCATGGCCGTGCACAAGGCGCGCACCGCCGGTCATGAGACCGCGGGCTCCGTGCTGGGATCGGACGCGTTCTTCCCCTTTCGCGACGGAATCGATCAGGCCGTCGAGGCCGGCGTCCGCGCGATCATCCAGCCAGGCGGGTCGGTGCGGGACGAGGAAGTCATCGCCGCGGCGAACGAACACGACATCGCGATGGTATTCACCGGGCAGCGCCAGTTCCGCCACTAAGGGACGCGCGGCTACCTTTGGGTGCTTCACTGCGCGGCCACGGCCGCAGGGACTCCACCTTTAAACGAGCAGTATGACGGCCTCCGCCGCCCAGCTGGACTACAGACCGTCGTACAAAGCCGCGGCCATCGCGAGCACGCTGGTCTTTCTGCT
>JBKJKB010000200.1:0-5869 GCA_046597675.1 Gemmatimonadaceae bacterium | reverse complement strand
CGTACTACGTGGGTAGCTCGACAACCGTCGGTGACTACGACGTCCACCCGGTCATCGGTGTCCCTTTTGCGCCTCTGGCAGACGTCCCACAGCTGCGTACAAGAACGCGAGACAACCGAGCCATCTCTCAGTCGCTGGTCCACAACTGCATCGATGTGCTGCTCGCGGCGGCAACGCGCGGTCTATGTGGGCCAGAACCAGGTGCCGGGCTCGGTGCGCTCTACGCGTCGACGGAGGAACTCGCGCGGCGGGCAGGTGTGGATTTTGTGACGAGCTCCGTATATCTGACCGGGAGCTACCACGGTACGGGGTTGTTCTCGGCGCTCTCAGCCCTGTCGACCACGCGATACGAGGGACAGCCGGGGTACGGCAACATTTTGGCGGTATCGCCGACCGACCCAGCCCTGGTTACCGACATAAAGCTTCGGGTCCCAGTGTCGCTCCGCGACATCCGCGGCGTTCGTAAGATTCTGGAGATCAGCGATCGCGGGCAGATCGGTCTTCTGTCCGACGGAGCCACGATATACGGGCTTGGCCACATCGATGGTTCCTATGAGGCCGCCGATGAGAGCATCTTTGAGTTTCACGTCGTGGGCGACGGCAAGTGGCTAATGCACCACGCAGGTCTGCCTCTTCTCAAAGTGGAGTTCGGCTATCCGGCGCTGCCTAAGGAGCGGATCGATCGAGCCCGCTTCACGGATACCGCCGAGCGATTGTTTGGATCGCAGCCCGCAGATGCAAGCCGACTTTGGGAACTCGCACTAGCTGCTGCCGATCAGGCGCATGGCTCGATGCTGGTGATCAGCGAGGCTGCCGAATCTGAGGCAAATCGCCTAGATGCGCAAGCGATCCTGATCGACCAGGCGGAGTTGTCAACGGAACTCCTTTACCGCGCAACGAGCATCGACGGGGCAGCGCTGTTCTCGCCCACGGGGGCCTGCCACGCATTGGGCGTCATTCTCGACGGCGTAACGACGCACGAAGGCAACCGCGCGCGTGGTTCACGCTTCAACTCAGCGGTCCGATACCTGGCGACAGCCAAGGCAGCCACCATGATCGTTCTCGTCTCCGAAGATGGCATGATCGATGTGCTGCCGGATCTGCATCCGCGCATCTCCCGTCGAGAACTAGCTGCGGCGATCAAGCGATATCTCGAGTTGACCACCGCTCAGGATCCCGATCGCGAGCTGCGGGCTGACGCGTTCGACCGGGTCGAGGAACTCGCCTTCTATTTCTCCGAGGAACAATGCGCGCTCGTGAACCGGGTCGAACGTGAATTTCAGGAGCGCGAACTGGCCGGCGGCGGCTTTAAGCTTGGCCGGCGACCGTTCAAAGTAGATCCGCGGCTAGACGGCTCGTACTTTTTCGACTAGCTAACTGAAGCCTATGTGCTCCCAGGCGGCGTCAGCCATTGTGTGCACGTCGGCAGTCGTCCACGAGTTCGTGCCGCGCATGAGATATTGGAGGCCGTTGACCTCCTCCCAGTCGTCGCTGTCGCCGCCTACGAGAGTCCCGTTGAAGATGTGGGCCAACACGTTACGCATGTCGGCCTTGAAGGTCGGGTTTTCGAATTTGTCGTCAGGCACGTTGTAGACCAGGCACTCGGTCAAGTACGAAGGCAGTTCCTCTGGGATCTCGCCCGACCCGACCAAGCGAGTCTGGAGCTTCTTGAGCGCGCGGACCATGCGCTTATAGCGAAGGCCTGTCCGCCTATTCTTGGAAATACCGTTCTCTAGCTGGATCTTGGGAAAATTGTCTTTGCGGCCGCCATCCGAAGGGAAGACCCGCGCTCCCTCGTGGTAGGCCGGCCGCCCCCCGACGAACCGGTCGTACCGTCGGTACTCCCACGAGGGCACGACATCCGCTGGAAGCGTGGTCTTCTTCTCGCGGACCCGGTACGCGATTTTTCCGTCGTTGATGGCCGACGCACCATAGGCGCTGACCAAAGCGGCACGGATGTCGGCCTTGAAGTGGCTTGGGGTGTACCGGTCACCGGAGGACACGAGGCCGATATCAGCGTTCGTGTAGCCGTCGAGGTCGAACACGTAATCGGTATAGAAGTATCCGCGGTACTCAACAGCGATGTCGACGTCGTAGTTGAGCCGGACGTTGGTGTTATTGGCATAGGAGCCCTTGGCGTAGACAACGTAGCTTCGACCCTTGAGGCGCTCGCAGGCGGCGAGAGCGGTCTTGATTTGGCGCTCAGTCGTGCCGCGCTTTTCATCTTCAGTGTTGCTAGGCGGCGCCGCTGCGGTCTTGAGCCATGCTTCCCAGTCCATCTTCAGGCCTCCTGTGCCTGTTCGAGTTGGAGCAACTCGCGTACTTGAGGAAAGTGGTCTAGTGCCGTCCGGTGGCCCAGGGCCGCCAGCGGTCGAGCGGCAGCAACGTCGTCCAAGGCGACGGGCTGGACGGCGTCCGGACGGTCGCCGAGTCGCAGGTAGTGGGCGCCTCCGAGAAGGTGCATAGCTTGGAAGTGGTTGCCTTGCGCAGGTCCGCTTTGCAGCAGCGCTAATGCCGGCCTCGCCCAACGGGGCAAGCCCATGCGCCGAGCGGCCCCGAAGCTCTTGACGGTCGCCCGCGGCGCGTTGGTGCCTACTGACAACAAGCGTATGTCGCCTAGGTCTCGGTCGAATCGCCGTACCGCCTCAGTGATTGCAATCATCGACGGATTGTTCGCCCAGACGCCGCCATCGACATGCGCATCTTCCTCGGTGAACTGCACCGGCGCAAAATACGTGGGCGCGGCCGACGTGGCCGCGGCGACCTTCCAGACCGCCTGCTCATGGCCCCAGTACAGGTCCGGTGAATGCGCGGTCTTGAAGACCCTCGGTTGACCGGTCACAAGTTCGTACGCCGAGACACAGACAGGGGTGCCAAGCTCGCGCATCTTCATCTCGCCGAACTCACGTTGCAGCAGTTGGTCGAAGCCGGCACGACGGTACTTGGGCAGGATCAACTGGCGACCTGGCCAGCCACCGGAGAAGATCTCGCCGCCGTTATCGCGGTAAAGGTCAAGCATCTGCTGGCCGCTGCGACCAGCAGCTAGCCCTAACGCGATGAGTCCGCCGGTCGAGGTACCGGCAATCAGGTCGACGCGGTCCGCAAGACGGCTGTCGAGCAGCTCCTCGGTGGCCGCGATGAACGCCGCCGTGAACACGCCGCGCATGCCGCCGCCGTCGAGACAGAGGATGCGAAATACGTCTGAACGCCGGGGTGTTTGGGCGCCGGTCACTGCCGCGCGCCGGTGTCAGCCAGCTCGTACGATTCCAAATCAGCACCGCCTTTCATCGACAGCAGCCTACGTGCGCTGGGCGGGTGTGCATAAGCGATAGGCAAGGGTTACTGCGTCGACGCGGTCCGTCATGCCGGACCTATGGCTCGTGTCGTCCCGCGGTCCGAGAGCACCCAGTCGAGAGCGCTGGAACCGTCGAGAGCCGCACCTCCGCTGCGGGGGGTCGGCGTTGCGGACCACCACGACGGTCGCGCTGCGGTTGGCTGCCACGCCGATTCGCTCTGCCTGACCGTAGCGGGCATGGGACGGGGCCATCGGAGAGTCGCCCGCCTCAAGCGGCCCGCGGGCCGAGCCTGGTGAAGAGCGTCCCTTCCTGCGCGGCACGTCGGCTCTTGAGGTCCAGCGCCTCGGGCAGCGTAACCTGTCCCTCCAGGATCAGCGCCAGGTCGCGGCCGTCCATGATGAGAACGGAGCGTGTCTGGCGCGAGACGTGGTCCAGGATGTCCGAGCGTGGTGCGACCATGGAGATGACCAGCCCGAGCGTGCCCTCAAGCTTGCCCGAGACCTTCATGGCGAAGTCGAACAGATCATTTGTGTCGGGCGGTAGCTTCTGCCACTTGGCCTCGACAAGGTAATCGCGCCCGCAGTGATGGAAGGCGCCATCGATCTGCTCGACCCCGATCCGGTAAGCCGAGCGATACTCGATGTCGAAGGCGCGGAACAAGTCGACTAGGAACTCCTCGAACGCGTAGCCTCGCCGCTGCGGGTTTCGCTCCCGCTCGAGTTCGAAGAAGCGCGTACGCAGTGCGCTGATCTGCTCGGCTTGACGCCGCTGTGACTCGGCGCGCAGCTCAGCGCGGCGGCGGCGCGCCCTCACCTCAGCGGCCTCGGCATCGCCAGGGGCGGCGGCGCGCGGACCGGCGGACGCCCTGAGCTTGGCGAGCGCGGCGCGCGCCGCGGAGGGGTCGGCGTCGTCGTCGGCTGGACCGTCGAGCTCTAGCAACGACTCGACGATCTGCCACTGCACGCGGTGGCCGGTGGCGCCTCGCGCGTCGAGATCGGCCAGGACCGCCCGCGCGATCTTGTACTTCGACAGCCCTTCGTCGTAGTAGCGCGTGACCATGGGCTCGGGTACGCCGGAAGCGACAAACAGCGTGACCAGGCCGTTGCGCCAGTGAAAGACGGTGCCGCAGGAGGCGACGAGCGCATTTCGGACGGCGAAGCTGAGGGGTTGGGCGTTGGCGCTGACCATGATGCTCATCGTAGGCGTGGGCGCGGCGACAATCCTCGCGCGGTACTCGTCGGCCTCGTCACGCTGGGGGTCATCAGCAGTGTGGGCGCGCGTCGAGTGGCCACGATTCCCGCCAGCACCGACCTGCGCCAACCTCGTCGCCGATGATCTTGCGCAGGTGTCGTTCGGCTTCGAGCAGTCGAGACGATCGAGATCGTGGAGCGCGCAGACTCCGCCGCGACAAGCGGTAGCGCGGCGTCTACCGCCCACGAGCGACGACACGGGTCAGTCGTCGTCGAGCGGGCCATCATCGAGCGGCACCTCAACAACAGACGGGTGCTCAAGCAACTGCGGCGTGACGCCGATAGGCCGTCCGTTGGCGTGCTCATTGCGCGGACACATGAGCTTGACCGCCTCTCGCGGAATTCGCAGCGCCCGCTCGAGACGGAGATCCTCATCGAATATCACTGCGACCACAGCGTCGTAGCCGGTCTCGGATCTGACCGGAGATAGGTCCCCAACGCGCCGGTGCCGGTTCGTTGAACTGCCTTGACTTGCAGCACTTCGTCGTCGGTCTTGACATCCCACGTCTTCTGGCTAAACGAGCCACGCTCACTGCCATAGGGCGCCGCCACAAGGGCCTCGGCTACATCGCGGATCGGGTTGTTGAAGGTCCGCACGACCCCACGGTCACGGAGTTCGCGGACGCTGCGAGCCCGAAGCACTGAGAGGTTCCGGTCGACATTCCGCCGAGGTCCTCGTGTACGTCATAGCGTGAATTCTACGCCGACCGACTCGTGCGTGGCCGGCGATTCGGACGTAGGCTGAGACTGAGCGTTCGCAGCGCTCGACGGGCGGCATGGGTCTCCGTAGCCAATCGAGCGCGGTGCGCTCTCGCCCGCCCTGGCCGCGCGATCGAACTGCCTATCGCGATTGATGGAGCCGCTGCGATAGCGTTCCGCCGCTAATGGTCGCGGGAGGCACAAGGTGGACCGATGAGGAGGAGCAACTCATCGTGGAGTTGGAATCAGCCGGGCGGACGCGCACGGGAGCCCGAGTTCTCACGGCGATGATCTCGCGCCGGTACGCCCGAGAGAAGACCAAGCTCACGGACATGTTGTCGGGCCACGTTGGGCTGGAGAACCTGGACGCCACCAGCGACTGCGTCGACGGGCTTCTGCAAGAGGGTCTCCTTGTGCCCGTCTTGTACGGCGGTCAATCGGTGATCAAGGCGGTTTCGGACCTAGACGCCAACCTACAGGCGAGCGGCCATTCGAGGGCGGCGCAACTAATTGCCAACATCCGCCCCCGCCCTCCGAGACGCTTCGAGTCGATCGGAGCAATGACTGATCCGGACGTTGTTGCGAGCCTTGATATCGCGGTTCGCGGCGCGCGACAGAGGATTC
>JBKJKB010000095.1:0-3340 GCA_046597675.1 Gemmatimonadaceae bacterium | reverse complement strand
TGCAGCTGCCAGCCGCAGTCGCAGCGAAGCGAGTGAAACACGTCGCCGGTAAGGCACCGCGAGTGCATCCGCACCAGTATGCGCTCACCGCCTTCGACATCGCCGTGTACCAGCGCGACGTGCTCGTGCGAATCGACGTCGTTCCGGTAACCGACGATCCGCCAGAGGCCCATCTCCGTTGGCAACCGCGCTTCCGCGACGCGATGCACCAGTCGCTCCTTCTGGAGCCGGTACGCGACCAGTTGCGCCACGGTGATGAACGTCAGGCCGTGCACGGTGGAGAACTTCAGCAGCTCATCGCGCCGCATCGAGGAGCCGTCTTCGGTGAGTACCTCGCAGATGACGCCCGCGGGAGACAGCCCGGCGAGACGCGCAAGGTCCACGGCGGCCTCAGTGTGGCCGACGCGCTGCAACACGCCGCCATCGCGCGCGCGCAACGGGAAGACGTGTCCCGGACGGCGCAACTCCGTCGGCATCGTGGCCGGATCGACCGCGACCTGGATCGTCTTGGCGCGATCGTGCGCGCTGATCCCGGTCGTCACGCCGAACCGCGGCGACGCGTCGATGCTCACGGTGAACGCGGTCCGGTGCTCGTCCGTGTTATCGCGGCTCACCTGGGGCAGCGCCAGCTGGTCGGCGCGATCGCCGGTGATGGCAACGCAGATCAGGCCGCCGGCGCGTTTGATCATGAAGTTCACGGTCTCGGCCGTGACCAGCTGCGCCGCGCAGATGAGATCGCCTTCGTTCTCGCGATCCTCATCGTCCGCTACGACGATCATCCTGCCGTTGCGTATGTCCTCTATAGCCTGCTCGACCGTGCCAAAGCTCATGCCGCGTAATTTACGGGATTACGGCCCCGGAACGGTACGGCGCGACCATTTTCTGCACGTATTTGGCGATAACGTCGGCCTCCACGTGCACGCGAGCCCCGGGCCGGAGATCGCCGAGAGTGGTGTGGCGGCGGGTGAACTCGACGATGGACAGCTGCACCGTGTCCGAGGCGGGCATGTCGTTGACGGTCAGGCTGACGCCGTCGATCGTGATGGAACCCAGCGGCACGACGAGCTCCGCGAGGCCGGCCGGGAGCGCGATGTTGAGCAGCAGCGCGTCGGCCGACTCCTCGCGAGCTGAGACTTCGGCGACTGCGTCCACGTGTCCCTGCACGATGTGGCCGCCAAGCCGGCCGTCGGCTCGCATCGCGCGCTCGAGGTTGACTCGCTTACCCGCGGTCCACTCATCGATCGTGGTGCGCGGCAGCGTGGACGACACGGCGCCGACGGTAAACGTCCGGCCGGCTTCGCGGACGGTGAGGCACGCGCCGTTCACCGCGACGCTCTCGCCGGCGACGAGATCGCTGTACGGCGATTCGATCGCCACCTCGCGCCCCGCCTCCGTGGTGCGCACGGAGACGATCGTACCAATCGCATCGACGAGTCCGGTGAACATCAGCGGTTCGTAACGTCGTAGGTCGTGACGACGTCATCGCCGATGTTTCGCCGCGAGACGATCCGGAGGTTGCCGAGGTCGCGCGCGCGGGCGGCCGTGAGCCCGCCGAACCCGGCCAGCGAGCCGTCGCCGAGGAGCAGCGGCGCCTGGAAAATCACGAGGCGGTCCACGAGCTTCTGCTCGAGGAGCTGGCCCGCCAGACCGGCGCCACCTTCGACGAGCAGCGACCTGACGTTACGGGCGCGCAACTTCTCCAGCGCGTCCGCGTGGGTCTTGGAAGGGATGATCTCGACGCCCTGCGACGTGAGCGGCTCCAGCTGTGCGCCCACGACGCTGCCCATGATGATCGTCGGGACCTGCCGCGCCGTTCGCACCACATTCGCAGTGGCGGGAGTGCGCAGCTCGCGGTCGAAGATCACGCGCAACGGCGCGCGCCGGGGGGGCTTGGCGAGCCGGACGGTGAGCTCGGGATCGTCGGACAGCACGGTGCCAGCGCCCACGGCGATGGCGTCGAACCCGGCGCGCATGCGATGGACTTCGCGGCGCGACTCCTCGCCGGTGAGCCAGCGCTGCTCGCGCGTCCGGGTGCCGATCGCGCCGTCGATGCTCACCGCCAGCTTGAGCACGACCCACGGCCGCGTAGAGCGCACCGCGTGAAAGAACGGCGCATTCAGCTCGATCGCGTCGTCCGCTTCCAGCCCGAACTGAACGTCGATCCCCTGCGCGCGGAGCAGCTCGGCACCGCCGCGTGCGGGCGGCGTCGGGTCACGAACCGCCACGACCACGCGCGAGATGCCGCTTCGGACGATGGCTTCGGTGCACGGCGGAGTCTGCCCGCGGTGCGCGCATGGTTCGAGGGTCACGTACAGCGTCGCGCCGCGCGCCGCCTCACCCGCGACTTCGAGGGCTACGGTCTCTGCGTGCGCCTCGCCGTACGCCGCGTGCCACCCTTCTCCCACCACCGCGTCGCTGCTGACAACAACGGCGCCGACCATAGGGTTCGGCGCCGTGTTGCCCCAGCCTTTTTCGGCCAGCTCGAGCGCCCGGCGCATGAAGGCGCTGTCGCGCGCCTCATGGCCGGGCGGCTCGCTTCCCAGCTCAGAAGCCGAATCTGATTCCAATCGATCCGTAGGTACGGGAATCGTCAGCCTTGCTGCCCTCGAACTGGTTGTACGTCTCGACTTCGCCGCCGGACACCTGTCCGATTTCACCCACGATCTTGAAGAACGGGAGGTTCATCGAAAGGTCGAGGAACATGGTCGTCCTCGTCATCGTCTGCTTGATGTCGATCGGGCCGGCCGTGAACGCAGAAACGGGCGGGACCGTGCGCGCCGCCATCCGCGCCGAGATGATGGTGCCCGACTCGTACGTGTCCTTACCGCCACCGGCTGCTACGCCGAACATGAAGAAGCTCTTGCTTGCCATGATGCGCCACGACGTCGTCTGAATGTCGAGGTCCCGCACCTGCAGGCTGTCGCCGGCGGAGCGAGCGGTCATGTGAATCTTGGGGAGATCCCGCCGCAGGTAGCTGACGGACACGCCCGGAACCAGCAGCGACTCCTGCAAAAGTCCGAGGCGCGCGCCGAAGCCGAACTTGAGCGAGCTGCCATCGACTTCGACCTTGATGTTGTCCGCCTCGAACTCGGGCAGATACGACGCGCTCACGAGCAGGTCCAAGCCACCGACGCTCGTGAGTCCGAGCGGGATGCCGCCAAAGATGCCAACCGCGAGGTCAGCAGTAGGAAGCGGAATGATCTGGCTTTTCATCGGGTACGTGCTGCGCTGCGCGCCCTGCACCGAGAGGGGCACGTCCTGAATCTGCGGAATGTCACCCATCACTGCGTTCACGCGCAGACCAACACTGAAGTGGCCCACGCCGCCCAGCGTGCCACCC
>JBKJKB010000276.1:0-9711 GCA_046597675.1 Gemmatimonadaceae bacterium | reverse complement strand
GTACCGGACTCACGAAGCTGTGCATGGCGGGAGGTGTCGCGCTCAACGCGGTCGCAAACGGGCGGCTGGCGCGTGAGGGGCCGTTCTCCGACGTCTGGGTGCAACCGGCTGCAGGCGACGCCGGTGGAGCGCTGGGCGCCGCCTACGTCGCACGCCACAAGTATTTCGGAGCGCCACGTCGCGCGCCCGTTCGCGACTCGATGCGCGCTGCTCTCCTCGGACCGGCGTTCGATGCAGACACAATCAGGCAAGCGCTCGACGCGGCCGGCGCGCGCTACGACGAACTCGGCGACCAGGGCCCCGCGGATGTCGCCGCGGAGCTCGTCGCGGACGGGATGGTCGTAGGCTGGTTCCAGGGGCGAATGGAATTCGGACCCCGCGCGCTAGGCGCCCGCAGCATTCTCGCGGATCCGCGGGATCCGGACATGCAGTCGAGGATCAACCAAAAGATCAAGTTCCGCGAGGGCTTCAGGCCGTTCGCGCCGAGCGTGCTCGCCGAGCGCGCAACAAAATACTTCGATGTGACGGCGGACTCGCCCTATATGACCTTCGTGTTCCCCGTCGCGGAGTCGAAACGGCGCATCGCAGAAAACGCGGGCACCGGTTTGCCGCGCGTCCACGAGATACGGTCGGACATCCCGGCGGTAACCCATCTCGATTATTCCGCGAGGATACAGACGGTTGCGCGAGACGTGAATGTGGCGTTCCATGATTTGATCTCGAGCTTCGACAAGCGCACTGGGTGCCCGGTTGTGGTGAACACGTCATTCAACGTTCGGGGCGAGCCGATCGTGTGCACGCCGCGAGATGCGTTCGCGTGCTTTGCGCGGACCCGGCTCGACGCTTTGGTGATCGGGCCGTTCGTTGTACGGCGGCATGAGCAACAGGAGGCCGCGCTCGCCGCGGCTGGATCCGGGTCCGGCGCGATGGGTCTGGACTAAGGTGATGAGGTCCGGATCGGCCAGCCATGGCGGGCTGAAGCACAGCGGACGAGTCTTCGCGTTCACGCTCATGGCCGGCTTCATTTTCGTGGCGCTCGTGGGCGCGTGGAGGGAGCTGCCTGCGTTGGTCAGGGTGGGTCAGGTCCTCGCTGCCATCTCATTTCTCGCTGGCGTGCTGATCCCAGGGAGACTCGAGCCGGTGCGCCGCGCTTGGATGGCGCTTGGTGAAGCCATCGGCCGGGTGACTACGCCGGTGATGATGGCTGTCGTCTACTACCTCGTTCTCACGCCAACCGGACTCGTCAGACGCGCGCTGGCGAAACGGCCGCCGTCGAACGCATCCTACTGGCACCCGCGCCCTCCCCTGCCACCCAAGTCACGGCTGGAGCGCCAATTCTAAGTGGAGACAGATTAATGCTGGCGGTGATCAGGGAGCTCTGGGCGTTCATGCGCGAGCGGAAGAAGCTCTGGCTCGCGCCCATCATCGTCGTGATGGTCCTGATCAGCGGGCTGCTTTTCCTCGCGCAGGGGACGGCACTGGCGCCGTTTATCTACTCGATCTTCTAAGGGCGCAGCACGCAGCGCGCAGGACGCAGCGCTTCATAAAGAAACCGGGTGCGCGCTCCGAAGAACGCGCACCCGGCCGGGTTACGTGGAGCTGTGAAGCTTACTGTTCCTTACCAGGACCACCGAAGGTGTAGATCGGCAGGCCGAGCGTCTCCAATTCTTTCGCGGGAATCGGGAGGTGACGGAACGTTCCCGCCTGCAGCCTTGCCGTGAGGCCCTGACGAGCTCTCGGCAGATCGAGTCCGTTGGTGTGAAACAACTCGACCTGACGCTCGTAGTCGATCGCGGCAAGCATCTCCGCATTCGCCTCGGCACCGGTCAGCGCGGACAGTTTGCCCCGCGTGACGCGGCTGTTGTTGATGAGCGTAGCAGCGGTCGTCTTGCTGCCACCCGACCGGATCAACGCTTCCGCTCTGATCAGATCGTTCTCGGCCGCCAGGATGTATGGAACCGCAGTTTGCCCGCGAGTCGTTGACGTCGTACGAGCGTGGTGCGCATATCTCCTGTGGAACCAAACGCTCTGCATGTAGATACCTCTTCCCGGATCGCCAAGGACAGGCGTTGTACAGGAAGCCACGGTCCCCGTCCCCGGCGGATTGCTGGCCTGGCAGTACTGGAAATCCGTCTCGTACCGGGCATCCGGCGACGTACCCTTGGGCGGAACGGTGCCGTTGAACTTCGGGGGCGTCGTGCCATCCATCAGATTGATGAGGCGATGGTCCGTGCGGGTCCAGCTGTTCTCGTTGCCGTAGTAATTGATGTACGACAACCAGTTGATGAGGTCGCCGGTTACGAACATGTCGAACGGAGCCCCGGCCGAACCGGTCCCGATACCCTTGTCGGCGAGCGTGGCGACCTTCGCCCAGTTCACCGCGGCGTTCTCCGTCGCGTTCCGCGGCGTGTACGCCATGGTCAGAGCAGCGAACGTATTAGCCAGCCTGTTGAGCCTCGCACCCGTCAGATTGCCGACCATCGGCAGCTCAGCCTGAGTGTAGGTGGCCGTGTTTCCGCTGCTCGACGCGATCAGCGCCTCCCACTTCGCCAGAGCCGCGGCGGAAACCTCGCCATACGGCTTGAGCACAGGCTTCGGGCCCGTGGGATCGAAGGCCTCGTCCACGATGAAGGCCTTGTCGAACCAGAGGGCAAGGTTCATCAACGAAGCGGCCTGCGAGAACATCGCAAGGTGCTTGTACTTGCTGGTTTCCGCGGTGCTACCCAGCGACAGCCCGCCCACGAACGCCTTGACCGCGTCATTCGCGGCGCCGAGAGCGCTGTAGTTGAAGTCCCACGGCGCTCTGGCAACCTCACGATCGCCTCCCGCCGAGAGGTTCTCGTACGCGATCCGCGGCTCGAGGTTGTTGAACCTCATGCCGAAGTTGCCGTAGTTCGCCGTGAGCATGTCGGCCGTGGCCGATGTCGCCAGGTACGGCTCGAGGTACGTGCTCGTGAGGTACCACGAGTTGATCGTCGAGATCGAAAGGTTCTTGACGTCGTTCGCCGAGGCCAGAGCGCGCTCGACATCCGGCGCATTCGGGTTCGTCACTTCGAGGTCACCGCAGCCGCTACCAACCATCAGCGCGGCGGCGCCAACCATCGTGTAAAGCTTTTTGAATCTGGTCATGTATTTAGCTCCCCGGTCGGGGTAAAGATCAGAACGTGATCTCTACCTGACCTGTGATTGTCCGGAAGTTGGGATAGCGGAAACCGTCCATGCGGAAGTTGAAGTCCGTGCCGGAGGTAACTTCCGGATCGAACCCGCTGTAGTCGGTCCACGTGAGCAGGTTGCGGCCGATGAGCGCCAGCTTGATGCCGCTGGCGAACCGGTTCAAGCCGACGACCTGAAGAGCGCGGTCACCCAGCCTGTACGCGACGGACAGCTCGCGCAGCTTCACATAGGAGCCGTCTTCCACGAAGTAGTCGCTGGCAACGAGACCGTTGTACAGGCTGACGCCTCCCGAATAGAAGCTTTGCGGAATCTTGTCCGCGTCCGCCTTGCCCGCCTGGTTTTGGTCACCATGACGTTCGTCCTGGAACATCCACTGCTTCGTGAAGTTGTAGATGTTGCCGCCTCTCTGACCGTCGAACAGAGCGTAGAGCGAGAAGGCGTTCCAACGGACGTTGTTCGCGAATCCGAAGCTGTAGTCGGGATTCACGTCACCGATGATGTGCTGGTTCTGAGTCACACCATTCGCACCGACCGTGACGTATCTGATCGGCGATCCGATGTTGCTCTTTAGAACCATGTAACCGAGCGAATTGACCATGTAGTTAGCCTCGACGGCTGCCGCGTTCGCCGGATTCTCCTTCAGCTCGGCAAAGCTGCGAACCCACTTGGTGCCGTAGATGATTCCGAGAGGCTGGCCTTCCCAGTAATAGAAGGCGTCCTGACCCTGCAGGTTTTCCGGATTCACGCGGAACGGCGCGCGGCCCAGCTTGTCGATCTTCTGGGTCGTGTGGTCACCGGTCAGGCTGAACGAGTAGCTGAAGTTCGGCCGGTCGAACACCCGCGTCTGCAGCGCTATCTCGGTGGTCTTCGCCGAGACGTCCGCGGCGTTCTGGACCTGCGTGCTGAAGCCGCCGGACTGCGCGAGCGACAGCGGAATGGACAGGAATGCGCCGCGAGTTACGCGGTTGGCCTGGACAACCTCGAGATCAAACCGGTTGGCGAAGGTCGTGTTGAACCCGAACTCCGTCTCGGTCTGAATCGCGGGCTTGAGCAGCTTGTTGCCCTGCTGCTGCTTGGAGATCTTGCCGCTGCTGACCGAGTACGTCTCGTACTGGTTGGAGAACGCAGGACGGAGACCGGCGGTCCCCTGAGCTGCGCGGATCTTCAGCTCCTGAACGCCAGGAATCGAGAAGTCCTCGCTGATACGCCAGGCGCCGGAAACACGATAGAAGTTTTCGCGACGGTTCCCGGGACCGAACAACGATGAACCGTCGTTGCGGATCAGGAAGTCAAACAGGTACCGGTCCCTGATGTCGAACCCCTGCGAGCCCATGTAGCTCTCGGACCGCGCCAGCGATTGGAACGAGCCGATGGAAACCTGCGCCGGCTCGAGCGCATCGAGATCCGGGACAGAGTTCACGTTCAGCTTGCTGCCACCAGCGGAGAACTCGCTCCGCCGGTTCTGCTCGTAAGAATAGGCAAAGCCCGTCGTGGACAGGATCGGCCCAAACTGCTTGGTCGCGATCGCGCGCGCGGACATGTTGTCAGAGATGATGTTTTGCGTGAAGCGGCTGAGGTTACCATCCTCAGGCACCCCCGTCTCGCCGAGAATCCCGCGGAACCCATAGCTGGTCTGGAGCCGGTTGAGACGATCGGTTCCGTAGCTGGTCTCAAGGCGGAGCCACTCGACCGGGCGGTAGCGCAACGACGCCGAGCCGATGATGCGCTCGCGCCGAAGGTCGAACTCCCGGTTGACCAGATCATAGAGCGGATTTGTGCGGGAACTGGCCGACTTCGTGGTCGGGATCAACGGGTAAAACTCTACCGGATCCTTTCCGCTCGGATTCCGGAGATCAACGTCGCCCGGCATCTGCATGAAGCTGAACCAGGACGGAGCGCCGTCCGGATCATAATCGTTCTTGTTGATGCCGTACGTGGTGCTGAGTGAGAGATCCGCCTTGCTGCCGAGGCCCTGATCCACGTTCAGACGCACGTTCTGCCGGTGCTGTCCGTTGGTGAACGGCACGACACCCTGGTTGCGGTCGGCGGTGTAAGAGGTGTGGAAGTTCGTGTTGCCGCGACGCAGCCCCAACTGGAGGTTGTTGCTGTAGAACTCACCGTCTTCCAGCCACGTCTTCAACTGATTGCGCCACCGGTCCGGCCCAATGGCAGGATACGGGTTGTCGGCGAAGGCGATGCCGGGAGAGGCGAAATCTACGATTCTCTGGCCAGCGGCTGTCTGGCGAATCCGGCCGTCCGGGTTGAGGACGTAGAAGTGGGACTGGTTGAGCGGGACGTAGCGCTGGAAGCCCGACCGACCGTACTCAGAACGAAGAGTGAAGGCCAGCTTGTTGTCCGGGAGATCGCGGCCACGCTTGGTGGTGATGTTGACCGCGCCGTTCGCGCCGCTGGAGCCGTAGAAGGACGCGGCAGCCGCACCCTTGAGGATTTCGATGGACTCGATGTCGTTGGCGTCGATGTCGGCGATGGTGCTCGCCGTGAGCACGCCATCGAGGAGGATCAGCGGCGTGCTGGTGCCGACGCCAAGGTTGGTCGAGCCGCGAAGGCGGATCGACGGCTGCGAACCGGGGTTACCGCGGCCGATAGAGATCTTCGCGCCCGAGACCTTGCCCGCGAGCGCAGCGATCGGTGAGCTGGCCGGAACATCCCGGAGCTGTGCTTCGTCGACTCTGGCGACCGAGATCGTCAGCTTCTGACGGCTCGTCGCAGATGACACGCCCGTGACGACCACCTCTTCGAGGCGGAACGGGTCGGCGCGGAGCGAAAAGTTCACCGTCTGCGTGCCGGCCGACAGCGCGATGCTGCGCTGCGCGGGCGTGAAGCCGATGAATCTTGCGGTCAGGACGACCATCTGGCCGTTCGCCTGGGCGTCCGGCACGGTGAATGAGTAGTCGCCTGTGGCGTTAGCCTGTGTCCCAGCTCCGAGAGTCCGGATGGCGATGTTGGCGCCCGGAATCGGCGCGCCCTGTTCATTGGTCACCCTACCTGTGATGACCGCCGCCTGCGCCTGCGCTTCCCGAGCACCAAACAGGCTCAGTGCAAGCGCGAAGAGCGGGACGGTGATTCGCGTACGTGCGAGTCTTGTCATGCTCAATCCTCCTGGTACAGCTGGTGAAAGCCAAAAAGCCTCGTGCCGAGTGAAGCGGTAGCACCAGACATGCGCGGGCAACGCATGACTGATGTGCCGGCTTCTGACAGCTCGAGAAGTTGCCACCCGTACGGACTAGCAGCGATTCGCCGGGGGATGACGACAAAATGCCGCTTGGGGCGCCCGTTGCGCAAGGACAATCTCGTGACCTGCGGCGGCCCCACGCGTCTGGGCAGAAGGCCTGCTCGGGCTCCCTACTCAGGGTTGGCAGGCATCGCAGGCAACGCGGTTTGCTCAAACACAAACGGCAGCTGTACAAACTGCCTGACCTTACGACCCGCCAAAACGGCCGCCCGAAAGATGGCGCTCTCCAAAGCCGCCCTGACTGCCGCTGAAAAGTAAGGGTGTGTCGTGGACGCGACTCCGAAGGTCCCCTCCTCAATCATGCCATCCGCGCCCACAATGAATTCGGCCACTACCCTGCCGGTTACGCCGACCCGCCAGAGCGTGTCCGGGTACACCGGCTCTACGGTCCCCGGTGCCAGCATAGCGGGTTCGTCCACCTGCTCCGCGGTGTACACCGTCTTGGCGGCTACCTCCCTGTCCAACGCCCCAGTCCGGGCCGCCGTTACTCGCCGCTGCCGCGGACGCGCTGGCCTGGACCAGATGGCGATCACGCCGCATCGCTCCGTGCCCGACACGCTCGTAAACTCGATGGGAACAGTCGCCACCCCCGCGTACACCTCGATTCCTTCGACGCTAGCGAGGTCGATCATGTCGAGGTCGAGGGGTCCGGATGCCGCCGGGAATCCGTCGAGAAACACCAGTGGAGAGCAATTGCCTCTGATACTGATGGTCCTGCCCCCTCCAGACCCGCGCAAAGGACGCACGACTACGCCGGGGATGGACCGCAGTACATCGGCGAAACGCGGGGAATCGTGGCGATCGAGCTGCTCCCTTGTGATGAAATGCCCTACCCGCCTTGTCCGACGCGCGTTGTAGCCCGCAAGCCGCGCATCATAAACCTCGCCCCGGCGGCGTACTTCAACAGTGGGAAGCACCTCGGCGACCGCGACCAACCGGACTTCGACCGTTGTCTCCGTTGCCGCATGCTGCACTGCGACGGAGCCGGGGCGGTATCCAAGCCGCCGGACGTTGAGCACCACGTTCCCGCCCGATACCCGCTGAAAACGGAACGTGCCAGCGGCATCGGTTACCATTGCGGCGCCGGAACCCTGGATCACGACCTGCGCACCGGAAATCGCGCCGCCCAGCGAGTCGGCGACTACGCCCCGCACTCCCCCCTGCGCGGTCGCGACGATGGGCACGCACAGTGCGACCGCTCCCGTGAGGAGCGGGACGACGGCGATCCTCGGCAGGCGGCCGATCCCATCGGAGCAACAGATCATTTGACCTCCATACCCTCGAACACCTCTCCCCAACGAATGTTGCCCCCGCGCCGTCCCGTCAAGAAGAACCTGCGGAGAGTCAGCGTACTCCGAGACTGGCCAGCCAGTCAGCGAGTCCGGGATAGTTCGGATTCAGCCGTGCGAGCTGCAGAGCGGTGGCACGGGCACGCGATATGTCGTTCGCCATGCCGTAGGTAAGCGACAGCTGATACAGAACCTCCGGCTGGTTCGGGTGCAGCGCCAGCGAGCGGCCGAACAAGGATACGGCCTCGGCGAGCTCCCGGCGCCGGACCGCGGCAGCGCCCAGGGCGGCAAGCGACTGGGGTGTAGGGCGAATTGCCACCGCGCGGCGCAGCGCTGCTTCTGCCTCGGCCCCGCGCCCAGCCAGGCCCAGCGCGCGGGCCAGCAGCCGGAGCGGCTCCTCGAAGAGCTGGGCGTCTCGCGCCAGCCCCGCGTACTCCGCCGCCGCAGAACCGAAATCTCTTCGTCGCTCGTACTCGGCCGCGAGCTGAAGCTTGGCTTGCTCCCACGAGACGCCGCGTGAGACCGCGAATGCGAGACTATCGCCGAGATCCGACGGAACGTACGTCCCACGATAATCCGACTGACGGTCGACCGGCACGAACGGCCAGCGCGTTGTGAGGGTACGTATGGTATGTGCGGCGATGCGCTCGTCGAACTGTGTCAGCGCCATGCCCGCTGCGTACTCCTCCCAATCCCGCAACCGCGTAGTGTCCGCCGATTGGCCCAGCACGTTCGCCGCGAGCAGCGCGCCAAAAAAGGCGCGTCCGATGAGCGCCTGGCCTGCACGGTTCGGATGCACGTGCTCCAGGAGAAGCTCTGATCCAGGAATGCCGGCGCGCGAAGCCGCGGTGAAGGCCTCGGACACTGGCACGTACGTCGCGCCCTGGGCGAGGGTTACGCGGCGGATCACGTCGTTGAACTCTCCCGGGGCGCGGAAACGAACGACATCGAGGTCCCGGGCACGGCCGAAGAGCCTCGCAGCGGCCGCGTTGTCCCCCGCAGCGAGAGCGGCGCGGCCACTGTCGAACACCGGCACCGCCCCACCGCTTAGCGCGTTCGCATTGGCGGCGAACGGGGCCTGATCGCGAACATTGCTGACGAGGCTGCCGATGAGAACGGGAATGCCACGGCGGGTGAAGGCACGCACCGTCGCCGCGAGGTTCTGTTCGAACTGCCGTAACCCGGCTGTGTAAAGACTACTCCCCAACGGAACCTGACGGTCGCGCGCCAGGACCTCCATGAGGCTTGCAGCCTCGAGGTCCTCACGCGTCTCGGCCGTATCTCCCCGCAGCGCCGCGAGCCCGCTGCGCAGCGCGAGCACCGTGCGCAGGCGCAGCAGCCTGAGATATAGAAGCACCGCGCCCGAACCGCCTGGAATCGCTACGCGTGAGGCCGCGCCGAGCGCGCCGTAATACTCGTTGTGACCCGCGTAGATCAGGACGACATCGGGCCGCTGAACCGCAATCTCGCCCGCCATATCGCGCATGGCGAAGCTGTTAGTCGCGGCAATGCCCAGATTGACCACCTCGACCGAGTCGTCCGGCAGCACGTCTCGCAGGACGTCGCGGAGCAGCCGCGAGAAGGTTGCGTTCCTGGGATAAGGGAAGCCGGCCGTGGTGGACTCGCCCAGCACGAAGGCCCGGAACGCGCGATCCGGCTTGACCCGGGCGAATGGCTCGGCCGGGGGAGAAGGCGCGTTCCGGATTCCGCCGAACCATCGCTGCCCGACCGTGCGGCTGGCAACCAGGTAATCGCCCTGCACGAACGTGGCTTTCTCGAACAGCGGAAGCCCGCCGCCCGGTCGCGACACACGGAGGCCCAGCTCGACGAGACCGAATACAGCGAAAGGAAGGGCCAGCGCGACCGCCAGATACGCGGCGTATCTGCCCTTCGAGATCGGCTTCAGCGGTTTTCGCGGCGGATTATTTGACAAGCGTTGGCACCGGCCCTAGTCGTATGGGGTAAGCGGCCAGTAACCGCCTTCCCGCTCTACCC
>JBKJKB010000249.1:0-4588 GCA_046597675.1 Gemmatimonadaceae bacterium | reverse complement strand
GCGCCGTCCCCGCCCGCGACATCCACCGCTTCCGCAGCGTGGCGCTCGAAGACCGCCTTTACGGGAGGGTGATTCCAGAGATTCGCATCCCCGCATACGTCCAGCCATGCGGGATATCCGGGGAGCCAGGTCTCGGGGAAGACGATGATCTGCGCACCGGCGCCGGCCGCCTCCCGGACTAGAGATTCCGTCATCGCCAGGCCCCCGGCGAGATCGCTCGCGGCCTCGGCCTGCACCACCGCTACGCGCACGGTGCCGCTGGTGCGGGTCATTCGGGTACCGATCCTGTGGGCACAGATTTCCCTCGAGCGAAGATGGTCCGCATTCAGAGGAATGCTAGCTCATCTGCGGCGTGGGCAGGAGGCGGCACCTCTTACGTCGTGAAAATCCTGCCCGCGAACAGATAGACGATCAGCGGCAGCAGCGCCACGAAGAAAATGTTCAGCCACATTCCTGCCTTCGCCATCTGCGGTATGGTGAGCGCGCCGGTGCCGTACACAATCGCGTTCGGCGGCGTCGCCACCGGCAACATGAACCCGCCGCTCGCCGCGAGCGCAGTGGTGAGCGTGAGCAGCATCGGATCGACGCCTATCACCACCGACAGCGACGCGGCGACCGGCAGGAATGCCGCAGCGGTCGCCGTGTTGCTTGCAAGCTCTGAGAGGAGGATCACTACCGCGGCCACCCCAACCAGCACCACGAGCACCGGCCACCCGGCAAGCACGCCGAGCTCGCTACCTATCCATCCGGCCAGGCCGGTTTGCTGGATCGCCGCGGCGAGCGAGAGCCCGCCGCCGAAGAGGATCAGCACCGACCAGGGGAGTCGCTCGGCTTGCCTCCAGGTCAGCGCGACGCGCGCCGGCAGCCACGCGATCGGCACGATGAACAGCAGCAGCGCTCCCGTGATTGCAATGCCGGTATCGGTGATCGCCGGCAGCCACTGCTCGATGATCGGACGGGTCACCCACGCCGCTGCGGTGAGCGCGGTGATCGCACCGACCGTCCATTCGGCCCTCGATATCGGTCCGAGCGCCCGTCGCTCCTCGCGCAGCATCGCCGCGCCACCCGCGATCGGGTCGGATCCAACCGGGTAAAGCCATTTGGTGAGCAGGAGCCACGCGAACGGCAGCGAGATCACCACGATCGGTACGCCGAGGAGCATCCACTCCAGGAAGCCGATCTGCACGCCGTAGGTCTCGGACATGAAGCCCGCGAGCAGCGCATTAGGCGGCGTGCCGATGAGCGTGCCGAGCCCGCCGATGCTGGCAGCGTAGGAGATTCCGAGCAACAGGGCGACGTCGAAGGCGCGACTCTGTGCATCGGCGGTCGTATCGGCACCACCGCGCGCGAGCGCGATCACCGATGTCGCCATCGGCAGCATCATGACGACCGTCGCGGTATTGCTAACCCACATGCTGATGAACGCGGTAGCGACCATGAAGCCGAGGATGAGATTGGCCGGCCGCGTGCCGGCCACGCCGAGGACCGCCATCGCCATGCGCCGATGCAGCCCGCAGCTCTCGAGGGCCATCGCGATCAGGAAGCCACCGAGGAAGAGGTAGATCACCGGATTCGCGTACGGAGCAGTCGTTGCCGCGACGGTCGCGACACCGAGCAGCGGGAAGAGTACGATAGGAAGGAGAGCAGTCGCGGCGATGGGGATCGCTTCGGTGATCCACCATGTTGCCATGAGCGCGCCGACGGCAGCGGTCCGCCATGCGACCATCGCCATGCCCTCGGGCGGTGCGAGGAGCAGCATCGCCACGAACAGCAGCGGTCCGGCGACGAGGCCAATGTGTGCGCGCGTCCCGGGTCTATCGTCTCTGCCCATTAATCCGGCCGCCGGAGAGGGAGCCCCCTGGGAGCTCGTAGCCGGGTCCAGCCTAATCGAGATCGAGCGTGGGCGCCAGAACCACCGCGCGCGGGTGGGCGTCGTGCTTGCGGGCGGGCGCCCGGTCCCAGATACTTAGACCACGAGCGATGAAAGAGACATCGGTGTTGGCGCGGATGGTTCGGGCTACGAGCGTGATCATGGCTTTCCAGCTGGCCGTGACCGCCTGTGCTCCTGCACAGACCCCCGCGCAGCAGGTGCAGCGTACGACGCTCGCCGAGCACACGCATCTCTTCTCCGCGCCGGAAGGCAACCTGGTGATGTACAACGGCCCCGCTTCGGTGCTGGTAGCGGGAGTCCAGTCTCCGGGACTCGTTGAAGCCGCGGTTCGGGAGATGGGTTCTCGGGGCGACCGGCGATTGTACGTCATCGCGCTCGCGGCCGACAGCGCCGCTCACTACGGCGACGGTGGGTGGGGAGCGCGCGATGCGGTGACCGTAGCCCACGAGCATCTGCGGACGCGGATGGCGAAAGCACTCGGCACGGACTCGTCGACGGCGTCGCGGCCAGCGATGATTGGGTACTCCGAGGTCATCCAGTTCTACATCCCGGGCGTGGCGGTGCATGCCGTTGGCCAGAAGCCGGGATACTCGGACGCAGACGCGAGCGTGCACTTCCACTCAAGCAAGCTGTTGATGCTGGGAAATATTTTCACGGCGGATGGCTATCCGGCGATAGATACGACGCGTGGCGGCAACTTCGTCGGTCTCCTCGGCGTAGCGAAATGGTTCGCCAAAACCTTCGACGACGACGCGGTGATAATTCCGGCCCGTGGGCCTGCGTTGCGGGGCCGCGATCTGCGGGAGTATGTGGCCATGCTGCAATCCGTCCATGATCGCGTCGAGCCGCTCGTTGCAAAGGGTGGTACGCTCGGACAGATAGTGGCCGCGGAGCCGCTGGCTGATCTCGAGGCTCGGTGGGGTCGTGGGCCGGTCAGCTCGCCCGCGTTTCTCGCCGCGGTCGTCCGCTCGTTACAAACACCAGCAGCGTCGAGGTAGCCCGACAAGCAGGGAAGTCAGCTTCAACTGTCAGGGGGTACGACCGGCGGCGGAAACGGTAGGGCTATCGAACCCCGGAGGAGTGTTATGTCCTTTGACCGTCAGTGTTGCACTTCAAACTTGATCTCAAGCGTTCGCCACCGATGACGCCGTAGGTTTCGGTTGCTTTCGTTCCATGTGCGACCGTGTCGAGGAGACCCGTCGCGCAACGGCTGGCCAACCGGGCGAACGGGACGGCCACGTAGTAGCGTACGAAGAAAGTCGTGTCTGCGGCAGAAGTGCCGCTCGAGAGCGCGGGGAATCTTGCCCCAGGCCAGCACTATCACATCGGCCTCAGTGACGGCAGCCCGGATCATTCCATCATTGTGAGGGCCATTCAGCGCTCCATATGGTGGGCCGATGAGTTGATCGGGATGAGGAGTGCGCTTCGCGAAGAGATTGACGAACGTGACTTTCGCGAAGCCTTTTTCGTAAGCCCAATTCGACACCTTTCCGATGGTCGCGTCGGACTTCGCGGAATTTGCCGTACTGGGATTCAGCTGAATCACCAATAAGTGGGGACCGCCAGCCCGCGACGTGTGCACGTCGAGGCGATACCGGTAACCAGCCGATTCGCAGCAAGAAACGATGCTGTACTTGCGCGACATAGCGTGTCGATACGCCTAACGTGTTATTCTGCGGCGGGCCACGATGACGGTTGATTTGGCGCGACGCTGGCGGCCCGTCCGCAGCAACAAAGGGTTAGCCGGCCGCACCGCCACCTCGGAGCACATCGTTGGCTGGCTTGAGGTGGAACTCAACCTCATACTCAAAGAGACTGACGTTCGGAACCACGGACACTGCGTACCGGAGGTTTTCGCTAATCTCCTTTGCCACGATGACTCCGTTCACCTCGCGATCTTTCCCGATCGTCTGCTTCACCCAACCCATGTATCGAGTCAGTTGACCTATCGCATGATCAGGACTCCGAGCGCGTTTCAGCTCAAATACGAAGAAAGCACCCGAGACGTCGACCGCCAAGATATCGATTGGGCCGACCGCCGTTGGAAACTCGATGCCGTCTCGGCCCGTCGGGTCTACGTAAAGGCGCAGTCGCTTTCCCTGCACATCAATTGCGCCGATATTCTGCGCAATGAAATCGCGCAACTGGGACTCGATACCGAACGAGGCCTCCGGCGTTTCGGGTTCCTCTGAGTCAACCTCTTCACCGAGAACTGCGCCGACTGCAGCCTCGCCCGCACCCGGAAGGATGAGCCGCACTGCGCTTGGGGTCTCTTGAACCGACCAGCCCACCCGTCGAAGGCCATTCCGGAGTTGATGGGATGTGCTTGATGTTGCGTCCAGCCCCGACGGAACATGCTCAGGATGTCGACGCAGCCATTCCTTCATCGCATAGAGCTCGACGCCTCCGTCCTCCTTCGGAACGACGATATTGAAGCGCTTCACAATCTCCTCTCTGGACGGCTAACGAGGCTGTAGAAAAACCATCGAAATAATCCTGGCGCTGTAGCACGCCTGTTGCAATTGATACGGGGAGAATGGTTGCGTATGCTGTCTCGCCGCCACCCCCCCCATCTCCCGCCTCGCCCATGGCCCGCTACAAGTACATCGACACCAACCCGCGGTTTCTGGCCGTCGATCTGGCCCGGCAGTTGTTGCCCGGAACGTTCGAGCATGCGCTGAATCACCTGCTCGATCA
>JBKJKB010000073.1:0-5069 GCA_046597675.1 Gemmatimonadaceae bacterium | reverse complement strand
TGGGAAGCGGGTCGCTGCTCGGCTTCAACATCCTGGGGCCAAAGTTCGAGCCCTGGGTCTTCATGGTGATGCCGCCGGGCGGCTTCCTGACGCTCGGCATCATATTCCTGATCATGGGGTGGCACATGGCCCGCACTGCGCGGCGCGCGAAGGAGGCGACGGCATGAGCAACCTTGCGTGGATTTTCTTCTCGACGCTCCTCGTCAACAATTTCACGCTGGCGATGTTCCTGGGGCTCTGCTCGTTCTTCGGAGTCACCTCCAAGATCGACACTGCCTGGCGACTGGGCGCTGCCAACACCTTCGTGCTGCTCATCACCGCAGTCAGCGTTTGGCTCCTGAACACGTTCGTGCTCGCCCAAACGCCGTTCCTTCGCACCATCGCCTTCATCGTCGTCATCGCGTCGACGGTGCAGATCGTGGAGATGATCATCAAGAAGTACCTGCCGGTGCTCTTCAGGGAACTTGGCATCTACCTGCCGCTGATCACGACCAACTGCGCCATCCTCGGCCTTGCGCTTTTCCAGACGACCCGAGGCTACACGCTGGTCGAGGGGCTGGTTTTCGCCTTGGGTGCCGGCCTCGGCCTCTTGCTGGCGCTGGTGCTGATGGCGTCCATTCGCGAGCGCATCGATGTGGCCGACGTGCCGGCGATGGCGCGCAAGATGGGGCTGGTGCTCGTCGTCGCGTCGTGCCTGTCGATGGCCTTCATGGGCTTCGCCGGCATGGGAAGCGGCTGATGCAAATCATTCTCGGAATCATCATCTGCGCCATCCTGTTTGCGCTCTACGGCGTGGTGCAGCATCGCGACTGCACCGGCCGCTGCGCGGGCTGCACCGACGCCTGCGGGCATCACACTGAGGGAGATAACGATGTCAGGTGACCCATTCCTTCGCCGGCATTCTGACCGGCGCGAGTTCCTCACCGTCGGCATGGGCGTGTTCGTGGCGCTCTCGCTGCCGGCGGCGCTGCGGCGGCACAGCTCGCTCGTGAGGCGCACCGTCCCGTTGATGGGCACGATCGCCGAGGTGCAGGTCGCGCATAGGGACGAGCGGTTCGCCGAGGATGCCATCAATGCTGCGATCGTCGAGCTCCAGTGGGTGGAGCGGACGATGACCCGGTTCCGAAGCGACTCCGATATCGGGCGCGCCAACCTTGGCGCCGGGCGCGACGGTGTGCGGGTAACGCCCGAGACCGCCGTCGTGATTGCCGCGGCGCTGCGCGCTGCATCGGCGAGCGACGGCCGGTTCGATCCCGCCGTCGGCGCAGCGTCGGAGTTGTGGGACGTGCTCAACCGTCACGAACCGCCCGCCGGCGATCGCGTGCAGCGACTCGCCGCCCGCGGTTTCTGGCGCAAGGTGGATGTGGCCGTGCGCGCCGGCGCGCCGAGCGTACGCTTCGACGATCCCGACCTCCACCTCGACCTCGGCGCGATCGCCAAGGGATACGGCGTGGATCGCGCCACGGATGTGCTCCGTGCGCGCGGCGTTCAGCACGCGATCGTCACGGTCGGTGGCGACCTGTTCGCGCTCGGGCAATCGCCGGACGGGGAGCCGTGGACCGTGGGCATCCGCTCGCCACACGATCGGGATGAGTTGGCCGCCACGCTTCGCGTGAGCGATCGCGCCGTGGCCACCTCTGGTGACTACGAACGGTTCTTCCGCTGGCGCGGGATGCGGTACCACCACCTGATCGATCCGGTGACGGCCGCCCCGCGGCTTACGCCGTTTCACAGCGCGACCGTACTCGCGGGCCGCTGCATTGGTGCGGGTGCGGCATCCACGTCTGGGTTCGGGCTGCCGCTCGATGCCGCGCTTGTGATAGCACGACGGCTCGACTCGAGCGCCGACGTAATTCCATTGACGTGAGATAACACGAGGCTATTCACGGCTTGACCGTATGGTAGCGCACCAACAACCGCGTCGCGGGCACGCCGCCGCGCACCACCAGGGAGCTTGCCATGAAGACCATCAACGCGTACTGCTCGGCCTGCGATCAGGAGGTGCGGCTCGTCCTCACCGACGAACCGGTGACCGAAGACCCCTCACCGATACACGACCGGGAGGTGGTGTGTCTCGAGATCGGCGAGCACTGCTCCGGGGCGCTGTGTCCGATTGGCGCGGTCCCGCCGATTGTCATGGCGGCGCGACTTGTCCGGAACGGGCTGCAGACCAAGATGCAACCGATCATGAAGGCGGACTGTCCGGCGTGCAACAACACCACGGATTTCGTGATCGTGAGCAAGGAGTACTGCATCTGCTCCGAGTGCGGCACGACGTCCCGGCGAGAGAGTGTTTTTCCGCCCGTCGTATCAGGCAGTCACTGACTGCGTCTTAAGCTGACAGGCGGCAGGACTGGGCGCGAGAGACGTGGCCAACAGTGCATGGCTACAGCCGCGGTAGTGTTACTCCGGTCTGCGCCTGGTATTTCCCCTTCTTGTCCTTGTAACTGACTTCCGGCTCCTCATCCCCCCGAAAGAACAGCACCTGCGCGATCCCTTCGTTCGCGTAAATCTTGGCCGGCAGGGGAGTGGTGTTCGAGATCTCCAGCGTCACGTGCCCCTCCCACTCGGGTTCGAAGGGGGTGACGTTGGTGATGATTCCGCACCGGGCATACGTCGACTTGCCCACCGTGATCGTCACCACGTTCCGGGGAATCCTGAAGTACTCCACCGACCGGGCCAGGGCGAAGGAATTGGGCGGGACGATGCACACGTCCCCCTCGAACTCCACGAACGACTTGGGGTCGAAGTTCTTCGGGTCTACGATCGAGCTCAGCACGTTCGTGAAGATCTTGAACTCGTTCGCCACCCTCATGTCGTACCCGTAAGAGCTGACCCCGTAGGAGATCACGCCCTCGCGCACCTGCCGCCCCTCGAACGGCTCGATCATCCCGTGCTCGGCCGCCATGCGCGTGATCCAGCGATCGTTCATTATCGACATAAGGACTCGGATATGGGTCGGTGGGAGGGGCAGTCGCGCACCGTCGCAATGTACGGGCGCCGAAAGTGCACCGGAAGCTGATTGGGTCTGGCGTTGAATTAACTTTTCGCCTCGGATAACTTCCTCCGTCGGCGCTCGTGAAACATTTCACGAAGTCGAGGCACCCCCTTTCCGCGAGCCCGTAACGCCGAGCGATGGTCAAAGCCTATATCCCGGTTCTGCTGCTGATGGGCTTCGTCGCGATGAACGCGGTGTTGATGCTCGGGCTGTCGGCGCTGACGATGCGGAGCCGGCCCACGGCGGACAAGCAGATTCCCTACGAGTCAGGTATCACTCCGCTCGGCAACGCGCGGGAGCGGTTCTCGGTGAAGTTCTACATGGTCGCGATGCTGTTCATCATCTTCGACATCGAGACCGTGTTCATGATCCCGTGGGCCGCGCACTACAAGGAGCTGTCGTGCTCGGAGCCGCTCGTCAACGGCGCCTGCGCCGCGGGCAACGTCTCGTTTTTCGGGCTCGGTGAGATGCTCGTCTTCATGGCGATCCTGCTGGTGGGCTACATCTACATATGGAAGAAGGGAGCGCTCCAGTGGGATTGAGCCGCCACCCGTCGCTTGCCGACACGCAGACTCTGGCCGCCAGAACGACAGCGGACCGGCAGATCATTTCCTATGATCCGAAATCACAGGAAGGATGGGTCACCACGCGGCTCGACTTCCTGGTGAATTGGGGGCGCGCGAACTCCCTCTGGCCGATGCCGTTCGGCACCGCCTGCTGCGCGATCGAGTTCATGGCCACGGCCGCGAGTCATTATGACCTCGCGCGATTCGGCATGGAGCGCATGAGCTTCTCGCCGCGCCAGGCCGACGTTCTGATCTGCGCCGGACGCGTGCCCTTCAAGCTCGCGCCGATCATACGCCGGATCTGGCAGCAGATGCCGCAGCCCAAGTGGTGCATCTCGATGGGCGCGTGCGCGTCGGGCGGGGGAATGTTCGATAACTACGCCGTGGTGCAGGGGATCGACACGATCATCCCCGTGGACGTGTACGTCCCGGGCTGCCCTCCGCGCCCCGAAGGACTGCTGCACGGGATCCGCATGCTCCAGGAGAAGGTCATGAACGAGCGCGCCGCCGACAAGCGTGTACGCGACGAGATGGAGCCTGATCCCAACAGCAAGCTGTACATCCCACCGGAGATGATCGACGAGCTGTCCGAGCCGTTCGGCAATTCCATCCACCAGACCCGCTCCGCTCCGTGACGGCACCTTTCGCGATAGCCACGCCGGGAAGCGCATCGCCCGGCGCGAGCGCTCCTGCTACGCCAAAGAACCTCCCGCACACCGGCGGTGAGGCCAACCCGTCGGCGGAAGTGCTGCGCATGAAGTTCGGCGCCGCTATCGAGCGCGTGGACGTTGTGTGGGGTGAGACGACGGTGTGCGTGCAGGGGAATCGAGTTCTCGAGATGGTGCAATGGCTGCACGACGACCCGTCGCAGCAATACGATTACCTGTCGGACGTCACCGCCGTAGAACACCGCGATGCCGACCAGCCGCTGGAAGTAGTCTGGCACCTGCGATCGCTTCCATTCCGCCGGTTCCTGCGGCTCAAGACCATGATTCCGAAAGGTGAGCCGCTCGAGGTGGACAGCGTGTGGCCCGTGTACAGGGGCGCCGATTGGCTCGAGCGCGAAGCGTACGACATGTTCGGCATCAACTTCCGCGGCCACCCGGACATGCGCCGCATCCTGATGTGGGAGTCGTATAAGGAAGGCTACCCGCTGCGGAAGGATTTCCCCCTGCGCGGCCGGTTCAGCCGGTCCGAGCAGCTGCGGCAGGCGCTCGACCAGGATCCGGAAGCCCGCTACTCCATGGAAGAGCTGTCGGTCGCGGATGCGTTCGAGGATCTGCCGCCGGACATGCGCGAGCGTCTCGCCTCCGGAGAAAAGACCGGCGAATGAGCACGCGCAGAACGGTTGAATACGAGCTGTCCACGACCGGCGTCGACGCGCAGGGCCGCCCGCGGCGCGTGCCGCTCGTCACGGATGGCGGTACGGCCGTCGCGTTGGAGCCGCCATTCACGATGGAGCCGGAGCTCGAAGGTGAGCACATGCTCATCAACATCGGCCCGCA
>JBKJKB010000378.1:0-6344 GCA_046597675.1 Gemmatimonadaceae bacterium | reverse complement strand
AGTCGCACGGCTTCAACTCCGTGCACGGCCGAATGCCCGCGATCGCTACGGGGGCGAACGCGGGAAATCGCGACCTCATCTGCATCGGGGTCTCGGGCGACGGCGACTCGCTTTCGATCGGACTGGGACAGCTGTGCCACGCCATCCGTCGCAATGTGGACATGCTCTACCTGATCGAGAACAACGGCGTCTATGGGTTGACGAAGGGCCAGTTCTCCGCGTCGGCAGACGTGGGGACAAAGTCGAAGCGCGGGGTGGAGAATGTGAGCCCTCCGATCGATCCGGTGTTCCTCGCGCTCACGCTCGGCGCGACGTTCGTGGCGCGCAGCTTCTCCGGCGACAAGGCGCAGCTCGTCCCGATTCTGAAGGCGGGCCTGCAGCATCGCGGGTTCGCGCTGGTGGACATTATCTCGCCGTGCGTCGCGTTCAACGACCACGAAGGCTCGACCAAGAGCTACATGTACACCCGCGAGCATGCGCTGCCGTTGGTGGAAGCGGACTTCGTGCCGTCGCCTGATTTCGTCCCGCTCGCGCGCGAGATCACGGCGTCGTACGAGCCTGGCTCGGCGAGCTCTGTCACGCTGCACGACGGCAGCAGCGTGCGCTTCAGAAAAGTCCCGGAGAGCTACGACCCGACGGATCGCGACGCCGTGTACGCCTATCTCCGCGAGCGCGAGCACTCGGGAGAAGTGGTGACCGGCTTGCTGTACGTCGATCCCTCGGCCGCCGACATGCACGACACGATGCGCACCGTCGAGCAGCCGCTCGCGTCGGTCCCGTTCGATGAGCTATGCCCCGGCGCCGCGGCGCTGGAGGAGATTCAGAAAGGGTTCAGGTAGGTCAGAGAACCCAGGAGTCCGGGTTCGCCGCGCCCGCGGTGAACCTCGTCGGTCGCAGCGCGGTCGCGTCGAACGCCGGCGGCCGGCCGGTTCAGTCGGCGGGCAGGGAATCGGTTGGCTTGCTCACCGCCACCTGTCGACCGCGGGTCGTATCGATCCGGGGCTAGCGAGCCAGCTCACCCGGACGGGATGGTCAGCTCGACCTCGTCGCCCGCCCAGATCATCATCTCCTCGCTGACCGGTGCCCGATCGCTGCCGATGAAATCCGCCTGAAACCGAACGACCGCGCCCGTGCCGACGAGAGTCCTCGGGATGACGAAGGTGCGCGTGGTGTGGCCGGCCACCGTACCGAGCCGTATTCGCTGCCCCGACCTGATCGCGTACACGTTGACGTCGAGAAAGGCCTGGTTGTCTATCTCTACGGTAGCCGGCGCCTGAGCATCCCGGCCGGGCGCGGCGGCCGGCGCGCACGCCACCGTCACGCCGGCGACGAGTGCCGTGATCCAGGCGCGCGACATGCGCCGCATCGTCCCGGTCAGAGCGCGCGGGCGTTGAACGTGTCGCACTGCTCGACGGTGCCGGTTTCGATCCCTCGCTTGAACCAGCGCACGCGCTGCTCCGAGCTGCCATGCGTAAAGCTTTCCGGCACCACGGTCCCCTGCGTCTTGCGTTGAATCCGGTCGTCGCCGATCGCCGCCGCCGCGTTCAAACCCTCCTCGATGTCGCCTGCCTCGAGAATCTGGCGGGACCGGTTGGCGTGGTTGGCCCAGATTCCGGCGAAGCAATCGGCCTGCAGCTCCTGCATGACGGAAAGCTGGTTCGATTCCGCCTCGCCGCTGCGCTGGCGCTGCGCTACGGTGCGCTCCGAGATGCCCAGCTGGTTCTGTACGTGGTGCCCGACCTCGTGCGCGATCACGTACGCCTGCGCGAAATCGCCATCGGCGCCGAACCGCGTGCGCAGATCGTCGAAGAAGCTCAGGTCGATGTAAATGTCGCGGTCGAGCTGGCAGTAGAACGGTCCCATGGCGGCCTGTCCCGTGCCGCACGCGGATTCGGTCATTCCGGAGAAGAGCACGAGCTTAGGCTCTTCATAGTTCTGGCCGTTGGCCTGGAAGATCTCGTTCCATGTGTCTTCGGTATCCCCCAGAACCGCGGCCACCCGATCGCGATTCGGGTCGTTGGCGAGCGCGGCCGAGTCCGCCGGCGAAAGCGGCCCGGTTTCGGGTGCGGAGTTCAGGAGCGCGCCCGGATCCACGCCGAGGAAAAGGGCTATGAGCAGTATGGCGATTCCACCGATCCCGCCGCCCATCGCCGGGCCCATCCGCATCCCGCGCCTGTCTTCGATGTTGGTGCTACGTCTTCCCAGTCGCACGCACGCCTCCGGTGATGGAAGGATTCCACCTGTTTCCTAAGCAACTGCCGTACTCGCGCGGCAAATCTTGCCTCCGAACGCGTTCGGCGTCCTCCCCGGTGGTGCTACGGACGACCCTTCCGACGACAACCGAATGCGGGCCGGCTTCGGTGAGCCGGCGCCAGCCCAGGCGCGAAGGGCATCGACCGCTTAGCTAGGCACTGACGGGATCGGCGGACAGAAAGCGGTGCGCTTGCTCCCATCCCGACGGGTCCCGGCGCAGCTCCATGTCGAACGCGGCGGTCATGCGGCGGGTTACATCCGCAACTCCGGCTTTATCGACGGCGATCTCCGCCCCTACAGCGATCTGCAGCTTTCCCGCGCAATACCGCGTCATTACAGGGACGATTGGCACGCCCGCTGTCACGGCGATTCGCGCGATCCCGGTCGACACCTGGACTTCACGGCCGAGAAGCCACGCGGCTGTCGTGTGATTTCCCGCGGATCCGAAATGATCTGCCGTCACGGCCGCCGACCCGCCGCACCTGATTCGCTGCACCAGATCGCGCAGGCCGCGCCACGTGCAGGGCACATGCGCTTTGCCCGCGCGCTTCAGCCAGCGTCGTGCCGAGAAGACGATGCCATCCGACTGTCGCGCCATCCAGAGCGCGAGCACGCGCCCCCACGGCGTGTGGTAAATGGCGTAGACATAGTTTCCTCTCAAGGCGGAAGCGTTGCCGGTGACTTCGACGCGGCGCAGCACCGCGTCGACGAATCCCAGCGCGAGCAGGATTCGCAGGCCTTCGCGCGCGATCCGCGTGAACCAGATCGCGCGGAGCTCCGCCGAGCCGTTGGACTTGCCTTCATGCGCGTGGACGAGCCGCGCACGAACGCGCGCCGACCGTTGCGGTCGTAACACGCCATCGAGAGCCGCGAGCGGCGATGCGAGGCTGGTCGCCGCGGCGAATACCCCGCCGACCAGCGCGTCCCCAACGCCCGAGTGGGCCGCGCCGTGGCCGGAACGGGTAAATACGTCGACTGCGAGGAACTGCGCGGCGTTTCTCACTGGAGCTCCGTGACGGGACGGAGTGAAGCTCGTCCCGGCCGGGCCCACGCTATATACGTATGGGTACGTAGAAGCCCTGGAGCGCCCGTGCGGCTTACGGCGCCCGATTCGGATTCGTAACTTGGGCGCGCCTCCTACCCGCCACCTATGAATCGCATTATCACGATATCCGCCGTGATGACTCTGGGAGCACTCGGCGCCGTCTCCTCTGCCTGCACGATGACCCCCCAGCCACCTGTCAGCTCCACTGCGCCCGTACTGACTGCCGCGGAGCGCGCGGATGGTTGGCGGCTCCTGTTCGACGGGAGCAGCCTCGAGGCGTGGCGCGGATACCGGAAGCCGGCCATGCCCGCAGGATGGCAGGCGATCGACGGATCGCTGGTACTCGTGGCCGCGGGCGCCGGCGACGTCATCACCCGGGACCAGTTCCGGAACTTCGACCTGCGGCTCGAGTGGAAAGTTGCCGAGGGTGGCAACAGCGGGATTTTTTATCGAGCGACGGAGGAAGGGAACTACATCTGGCAGAGTGCGACCGAGATGCAGGTGCTGGACGACGCACGCCACTCGGACGGCAAGTCGGAGCTGACGTCGGCGGGGTCGAATTTCGCGCTGTACCCGGTGCGGCGCGGAATCTCCCGGCCCGCGGGCGAGTGGAATGCCGTGCGATTGTTGGTCAATGGGAGCCACGTGGAGCACTGGCTCAATGGCGTGAAGGTTGTGGTGTACGAGCTTGGGTCGGCGGAGTGGGACGCACGCGTCAAAGCGAGCAAATTCGCGACGATGCCGTTGTACGGGCGATCGCCGCAGGGACACATCGGCCTGCAGGACCACGGTGACCGCGTCGAGTTCCGTAACATCCGGATCAGGGTGCTGCCGTGAGCGTTCGCGTGCGGCTGTCCGTGATGATGTTCCTTCAGTACTTCATCTGGGGCGCGTGGTTCGTGACGCTAGGCACGTACCTGGGCACCACCCTCGCGTTCGACGGAACGCAGATAGGGCTCGCGTACGGCAGCCTGGCCATCGCCGCGATGGTGTCGCCGTTCTTCGTGGGGATGGTGGCCGACCGGTTCTTCGCGACGGAAAAGATGCTGGTCGCGCTGCACGTCGGCGGGGCGGTGCTGTTGTGGTACGCATCGACGCTGGGCGATTTCGGGACGTTCTATCCCGTGCTGATCGCGTACGCGCTGTGCTACATGCCGACGCTCGCGCTGTCGAACTCGATCTCGTTCGCGAACGTGGCGAGCTCGGCGAAGGAGTTCCCGCGCATCCGCGTGCTGGGTACGATCGGATGGATCGTCGCGGGGCTACTGGTCGGGCAGCTCGGGCTGGAGGCGACGGCGGTACCGATGCGCATAGCCGCGGGCGCGTCGCTGGTACTTGCCGCGTTCTCATTCATGCTGCCGCACACGCCGCCGAGCGCCGCTGGGCGGCCGCTGTCAGCGCGCGACGTGCTCGGCCTGGACGCACTGTCGCTGATGCGCGACCGGTCGTTCGCCGTATTCGTGGCGGGATCGTTCCTGCTGTGCATCCCGCTCCAGTTCTACTACGCGTTCACGAATCTATTTCTGAACGAGATCGGGCTCCCGGAGCCGGCGAGCAAGATGACTCTGGGCCAGATGTCCGAGATCGCGTTCATGATTCTGATGCCGTGGTTTCTCGTGCGACTCGGCGTCAAGAAGATCATGCTGGTGGGCATGGCCGCGTGGGCCGCGCGGTACTTCCTGTTCGCGAACGGCGGGCTCGGCGCGAACGTGTGGATGCTGTACCTGGGCATCCTGCTGCACGGCGTGTGTTACGATTTCTTCTTCGTGACGGGTCAGATCTACGTGGATCAGCAGGCGGGGGAGAAGATTCGTGCTGCGGCGCAGGGGTTCATTGCGTTCGTCACCATGGGGGTAGGGAATTTCATAGGCGCATGGGCGTCTGGCCGCGTCGTGGAGAGGTACGCATTGGGGGGTTCGGGGGGGCATGACTGGAATGCGATTTGGATGGTGCCGGCTATAGGGGCTGCAATCATCATGGTTGTGTTCGCCCTGCTGTTCCACCCGGTCCAGGACCCAAAAACGGCTTAACTACGCTGCGTGCTGCGTCCTGCGCCCTCGCAGACTCCGTATAGCGGGAATGATTGCGCCGCAGCACTGGCGGAATGATTGGAGGCGCTGGACGGCAGATTGCCAGTTTTCAGGCATGGGTGCCGAGCGGAACGAGTTCAGAGAAGGTGATCCGAGGCTTGTGCATGCGGGCGATCCGATTCGGCGGATGGCGGCTTACAGGCTGGCGCTCGAAGTATTGGATTTTGCGTGGATTGATTCTGAGACCGTAAAGACACATTCCACGACTGCTTTCATAGCCTCGCAGCTGTATCGCGCGGCCGGCTCGATTGGTGCGAATATCTCCGAGGGTTACAGTCGTAGCTCAGGCCGGGATCGTGTCAGGTTCTTCGAGTACGCGCTCAGTTCGGCTCGCGAATGGGCTGGGAGCAATGATGTTTGCCCGCGCGCGGAGTTTTTCGAGGGCGCAGCACGCAGCACGCAGCGCAGTTCCCCTAGCCTCCGCTTACTGCGGCTAGTATGGAGCCGCGGCCAGACAGGCCAGCATCTCATCTATGTATCTAGCCAGGCGGTCCAGATCCGCGAGGTCGAAGTGATCGGCGCCTGGCTCGATGACCAGAGATTCGTCGCGATATCGCTCGCCGAGCACCCCCTCGTCAAGGTTGCGCAGACGCAGCTGCTGCACGAGCCGGTTGCAGGTCTCCGTGTCCTCGAACACGCAGAGAACGCAGCTCACTCGCGCGGTCGCGGCTCGGTACCAGTCGACGAATTGGTCGATCCCCCGCTCTTCGAATCGCCGACAAATGTCGGCGGAGAAGGGCTGTAACGGCTCGGCGTCGGCCTGGAATTTCCGGAGCGTGCGCACGAGGTATTCGTGCACGTTCAACCACTCATGGAGCGTTCTCGCCCCGATGGCGAATTGCCGGAGCTCGTCAAGGAGGGCTGCGGCGTCGCCGCCATGGAGCTTGGCGAACACCCTCGACACGAAGCAAGTCTCGAGCGACAGGTTCGGGCTGAGCGCGAGGAAGCCATCCACC
>JBKJKB010000343.1:0-5488 GCA_046597675.1 Gemmatimonadaceae bacterium | reverse complement strand
ACCGAGTTCATCACGTCCTTGGTGACCGTGACCGACTGCGCGTACGTCCGCACAGCCGCCTGATGCACCTGCTCGGTGGCCTCGCGATCCGTCTCGGACTCCGACGGCTGCTCCAGCTCGAACGCGCTTATGCCCGCATTTCTCAGACGCTCGATCAGCCGCTCCAGGCTTCCCTCCGGATCGTTCTTGAGCGGAGTGTCGAGTGCGTTGAGGAATACCAGCCAGTCGTTCGCCGTGGCGACATCGGGCACTCTTATGACCCCGACCCCGCTCGCCTTGCAGATGCTGAGGACCTGCCCGAAGCTGGCGTAGTTGGTGAGATCGAGCCGGAGCCGCGTCTCGTTCAGAAAGATGAATTCGCCTGATATCCTGAACTCGAGCTCGTGCTCGTGCTCCCGGATCTCGCGCGCGACGTTGGCCACGTCTTCGAGCGCCCGCTGCACCGAGGTATGCTCCGGCGGGTACAGCTTGATGGACCGCATCCCGCTGTACATGCCGATGATCAACGTGCGGCCGATCTTGCGGACGTACGCCGGATTCCCGTGGTCGATGTGCGAGCCACCGCCGGCAGGCGGAGTCGTCAGCAATGGGGATGTCATGCCGCGACGCCTCGAACGGCGCGCGTCACGGCGTTCTTGACGACGGCGTCCTTGTCACCCGCGGCCTTCTCCAGCGACTCACGGGCGCGGCGCGTGTTGATCCTGCCGAGTGCCATTGCCGCGCAGGCGCGGAACTCGGGCTCCTCGCGCTTCCCGAATGTCCCCTTACCATTCAGCACGGAATCGAGAAACTCCACGCCCGCATCCCCCGATAGCGCCCCATAGGCCTCGAAGAACGCCATCTTCTCCGTGAGGTTGGAATCCCGCAGAGGCTTTCCCTTGAGGGCTTTTTCCACGCGCGGAAGTGCCGGGCGGTACGAGCGGGTGCCGAGCGCGCGCACCGACGCAACCCGCACGTCTCGCTCGGAGTCTTCCACGCATTTCTCCAGGACCTGCAGCGCTCCGGGCGAGCCGATGTCGGCCAGCGCGAGCACGGCCGCCAGCCGTATCGACTGATCGGCGCCGGCATTGATGACCTGGCCGAGGGCTGGTACCGCCGCGGCCGTCTTCATGGCTGCCGCGCGCTGGATGGCCTCTTGCGCCACCACGGGATCCGGCACGTTGATCAGCCGCACGAGCTCGGACGTATGCGATGCAGCCAGCCGGTCCGCCGCGTTCTCGAGGAGCACACACAGCTCCCTGTTGTGGGACCGCGAAGTAAACGCGAACACCGTCTCGAGCGCCGCTGGACGAAGCTGCAGGAACAGCTCGGATATGTCGCCCTGGGGTGGCGACAACGGTGTTTCCTCGAGCGTCTCCAACAGCTGGCCGAGCACTGCTCCTTCCGACAGTCGCTCCGGGAGATCCGAGAAACGCTGCACCTGCACTTCGGTCAGCTCCTTCGCGCGCTGCACGGTCAGCGCGACCTCGCGCAGCAGGTACGCGACGGTGCGGACCTGGTTCGTGGACAGCAGGTTGATGAGGACCCCATCCAGAATGCGCGCGATCTCCTCGCGCACGCCGACGTCCACCTGCGTCTCGAACGTGTCCAGCAGCGACGCTATCACCAGCGGTCGGAGGTCGGCAGAATAGTCCTTCGCGATCTCGTTGTGGATGTACTCGATCTCGCGCTCGTCGAGGAAATAGAGCGTGGAGTCGAAGTCGTCCATGCTGACGACGCCGACCGGCTTGGCCGACGACATCAGTTGCTCGCTTCCGCCGCGCTCGCTTCCGCCGCGCTCGACTTCGCCCGGCGGCGGCAGCTTGTCCGGCGCGGAGCCGGCTTCCATAGAGTCGTACGGCGTGTCGCCGGTGCCGCCCCCGGCGCCCACGTACTTGTACTCAAAGGTCGAGAACTCCTGCTCCCAGAGAATCGTGAGCAGATCGTCGTCGTCTGCCGTGGCGGATCGCACGCGCTGGATGATCTCCATGATCGCGTCCATGTCCGTCATCTCGAATCCCTTGCAGATCTTCAGCTCACGAAGACCGTCCTTGAAGAACACCCACGCAAGATTCTCGGTGGACTTCTCGGCTTCCTCGTAAACGACGAGCTCTTCCCAGCAGAACTGGGTCTCGCCGACATCGAGCACGATCTCGTCCGTCTGCTGCCACAGTCCCTGAAACGCGGCGCGCGCGGCTTCCATGGACCGCGCGTGCATGGGATTGTTGGGCAGGTAGAGCTGGTGCGCCTTGACGGCCTTGGAGAAAGTCTTGAGCACGTCCGTGACGATCGCCGCTGCGAACGGCGGCGGTTCCACGGGTCCCTCTGTCGGCGCTGCGCTTGTGGGTGAAGTCATCAGCTCAAGAGATCCATCTCGCTTACCTGTGCTACGTCCTTGTCACCTCGCCCACTGATACAGATCAGGAGCGAGTCAGTGTTCGACCAGCGGCCACGGTTTTCCGAGATCCAGGCAACGGCGTGCGCGGACTCCAACGCCGGAATAATTCCCTCCAGCCTGCTCAGCAGCACAAACCCACGCAGGGCCTCGGAATCATTGACAGAGACATAAGTAGCCCGGCGAAGTTCCATAAGATAGGCGTGCTCGGGTCCCACGCCAGGATAATCAAGGCCGGCCGAGATCGAGTGAGCGGGACGAATCTGCCCATGCTCGTCCTGCAACAGGTAGCTGAGCGATCCGTGCAGCACGCCCGGGGTCCCCCGGGAAAGCGAGGCGGAGTGCTCCATCGAGTCGAGACCGTGCCCGGCGGCCTCCACTCCGACGAGCTCCACGCCGGCATCGTCCACGAAGGCGTGAAATATCCCCATCGCGTTCGATCCGCCGCCGACGCAAGCCACCACCAGCAGGGGTAGCGCCCCAGTTCGCTCGATCATCTGCTCGCGGGCTTCGCGCCCTATCACCGCCTGCAGGTCGCGGACGATTCGGGGATATGGTGCCGGACCGACGACCGAGCCGATGATGTAGTGGCTGTCGTTGACGCTGCCGACCCAGTCTCTGATCGCCTCGCTCGTCGCGTCCTTGAGCGTGCGCGTGCCGGAAGAAACCGGAACCACGGTAGCTCCGAGAAGGCGCATGCGAAAGACGTTCAGCTCCTGCCGCCGCATATCCTCTTCGCCCATGTAGACCACGCACTCGAGGCCGAACCGCGCGCACACCGTCGCCGTCGCAACCCCGTGCTGACCCGCGCCCGTCTCGGCGATGATGCGACGCTTTCCCATCCGCCGGGCGAGCAACGCCTGGCCCACAGTATTGTTGATCTTGTGCGCGCCGGTGTGATTGAGATCTTCGCGCTTCAGGAAGACGCGCGCGCCGACGTGCTCCGACAGGCGTGGCGCGAATGTCAGCGGCGATGGCCGGCCGACGTAATTGCGCAGCATCTCATCCAGCTCGTTGGTGAACGCGGGATCCGCCATCGCTTCCGCGTAAGCGGCCGTCAGCTCGTCGAGCGCGGGGATGAGCGTCTCGGAGACGTACCTGCCGCCGAACGCGCCGAAGCGATCGAGGTCGCTAGTGCCTTTCTTGCTACTCGCCATTAGCCATCGCCACCGCGCTCGCGAACGCGCGCATGCGAGCGTGGTCTTTCACGCCCGGATAAGACTCCACGCCCGAGGACACGTCCACGACATCGGGCGCGAGCGCACGGATCGCGTCGGCGACGTTGTCGGGGTCCAACCCGCCGGCCACGATCAGCGGCTTGTCCCGGATCAGCCGGCGAATGGCATCGGCCTCGCGCCCCCAGTCAAAGGCACGCCCGGTTCCGCCAAGCCCCGACTCGGAGTAGCTGTCCACGAGGATGGCATCGGCGTCGGACGATTCGCCCGCGACTGCGATTGCTCCTGCTTCGCCGATCCGTACGACAGCCCAGATCTCGCCGCGAAAGCTCGCGCGCAACTTCTCGATCGTTCCCTCTCCTGGGCCGGCGTGCAGCTGAATGACGTCCAGCCCAGACGCGTCCGCGGCTTGCAGTATCTCGGCGACGGACGCATCGCCGAACACTCCGACTTTCCTTGTGTCTGCAGCGGCGGCCCAGATGTCCGCTGCCTCATCCGGACTCACGCGACGCGGGCTCACCGCAAAGATGGACCCTACGTAAGCGGCGCCGAGGCCAGCGGCCACGCCCGCATCCTCGCGACGCGCGATCCCGCAGAATTTGATTGCGGTTTTCATCGCCTGACCCGGGCGACACCGGCGAGGTCGCTCACCGCCTGCTCCGGCTCCTGCGCGACAGAGAGCGCGCTCCCGACAAGCACTGCGTCCGCGCCCGCGCGCGCGAGGGCCTCGACGGCCGCGCGATCGCGTATCCCGCTTTCGGCGACGGCAATCAGCTCCCGCGGCACGTGGCCGAGCAGCTCGTGCGGCAGCGCCTCGTCGATGATCAATGTTTCGAGATTCCGCGCATTGACTCCAATGACATCGGCGCCGCAATCAACGGCGCGGGCGAGCTCGTCACGATCGCGTACCTCGACGAGCGGCTCGATCCCGTGCGTGCGCGCGGCGCGAACCAGCGCGATGAGCGAGCCCGGCGCGAGCGCGCGGGCGATCAGCAGGACCGCGGACGCACCCGACGCCCTGGATTCCAGGATCTGCACCTCGTGGACGATAAAGTCCTTTCGCAGCACGGGAACCGGTGCCGAATTCACCACTTCGAGCAGATCGTCCACCGACCCGCCGAAACGGGAGGGCTCGGTGAGAACCGAGATCGCGGCAGCACCGCCCCGGACATAGGCCGCCGCCCGGTCGCCGGCCACGAGCGTCGTGTTGACGTCGCCTTTGGACGGCGAGCGCCGCTTGATCTCGGCGATGATCGAAACGCTCCGGCCCCGAAGGGCATCCGCAAAGGCCCGGCCGGCCGGCCTCCCGCGAGCCTCCCGCTCGAGCTCCCGCTCGAGCTCCCGCCTTCGCGGCAGCAACAGCTCGACCCGTGCAGCCGCCAGCTCGACAAGCTCACCCAGGGTGCCGCCCGGCGCGCTCCAGAAAGATTCCTGTTGCGCTTCGGGAGCTGTTCGGCTAACGTGTGAGTTCGGCAAATCTTCGGTGCGGCAGGGTCACAACCTTTATAAGGGGCTCAACAAGATATGTCGCTCACGAAACGGCAGCGGGAAATCCTCACATATCTGGCCGATTACTCGGAGGCCAACGGCTATGCGCCGAGCTTCGAGGAGATCGCCGAGCAGTTCGACTACAGCTCCCTCGCTACGGTCCACGAGCATCTCACCAACCTCGAGCGGAAGGGCTACATCAAGCGGCACTATAACGAGAGCCGCGGAATCGAGATCCCCTCCTCCGACGTGTACGGTCGCGCGGTGCATCTGCCGCTGATGGGGACCGTCGCCGCCGGGATGCCGATCGAGGCCATCTCGGTGCCCGAGACTTTCGCCGTTCCGGACGACCTGGTGCGCAAGAACGGGAACCACTTCGTGCTGCGCGTGCGCGGAAACTCGATGGTGGACGAGCAGATCCGCGACGGCGACTACGTCATCGTCAACGACA
>JBKJKB010000273.1:0-9312 GCA_046597675.1 Gemmatimonadaceae bacterium | reverse complement strand
CCACGCGATCCGTCGGCTTGGGGTGAGACACCTTGAGCCGCGGATCCACGAGGCATCGCACTGAGGGCGAGCACGAATAGAAGTGCCCACCATCGTTGCTTCATGCCTACTCCGTGCTGACTATGAAAGGTTCGGTTCGAATGCTCCACGTGAGGTGAACGGATGACTAGCTACTGCGGCGAAATTAGGACCGGTACTGAAACGTGTCAACGACCCTAACTCCTTACGGACGACCTACCTGCCTGTTTCGTAATACCCTGCCCGCCCCCTTTCTTTCCGTAACCCCCGTCCGGTCACAGAACTCCAGAAACGGGATCAGGTACTTCCTCGACGTACCCACAGCGTCCTTCACGTCCGCGGGCGAGTACTCCCGATCCTCCGCCATCGCTCCAGCCAAGCGTCCGACCATGCGGCCGACGACCTCCGGGCAGTAGTAGAAGTCGCCGGAGATGCGGATCAGACGACCTTCCCGCTCCAGATACCGGAGCACCGGAACCACGCCATCACCATGTCTCGCAACCACCTCTGCCAACGCCGGTGGTTCTTCGCCTGAAGAGCGAAAAGCGTGCACCATCCGTTCAGCGAGATCCGACTGCTCGCTCGACAGCCGCGGCTTCCATCCGGCAGTGCGAACGATCGCGCCTTCGACCTCGAGAACGTTTCGCTCGACGAGCGTCCGCAGCGCTTCATCGACCAGATCGTCACTGACATGAAGCGATCCTCTCAGCTCATCCAATTGGACGCCGGATTCAGTCGAAGAGTTTACCTGGGCCTGCTCGACGAGGGCCGGTATGCGCTCGGTCATTTCCGTGAGGAGGCTTCGCGCGTACACGCTGCGGTCCGTGAAATAAAACTTCTCGTCCGTGGTCAGCTGCTCGATCTCGGCGGGCGATCTCCCCAGCCGGATCGGCAGCGATTTTCGTTCTATCCCCTTCGAGCCGGCATGCTCGCACAGCGACATCAGCCGCTCGACCGGGCTGATCCCGAACGCGCCACCCGGCTTGGGGCGACGATCCATCGGCACCGGGTCGGTGACTACGCCGCCCGCGATGACCTCTAGCGGCGAACCCGCGCGCAGCACGAAACGATCACCTGCACGGGCGATGATCGGTTCCTCCAATCGAATTCGGGCGGGAACGTTGATCTGACCAGCCGCTGGCTCGAACAGCCTGACGCGAGCGCCGACGTCCGCGGCGCCGAGGTGGAGGCGGACACGCGTGCGCGGAGTCACGGCGACCGTCGAATCGGACAGCGTCAGCTCGGCGAGGATGACGGTGCTTTCAGTCCATCCATCGCCCGCGACCAGCACCGCTCCGCGCCCTGTCTGTTCTACGGTCACGCCGGAGAGGGCGACCGCCGCGCGCGTGGACGCGCTCACGCTGTCGACCGATGAGTTGTGCGACTGGAGGTCGCGCACGCGCACCGCAAATGCGCCCGGAAACACGATTGCCGCACCTTTGCGAAGCGTCCCGCTCCACACGGTGCCGGTGACGACCGTACCGGTGCCATGCACGGAGAAAGCGCGGTCGATCGGCATGCGAAAGAGGTCGTCGGTGTCGCGTGCAACGACCGACGACGCCGCACCGCGAATTGCCGCACGGAGCTGATCCAGGCCCTCGCCTGTGTTTGCTGAGACTGGAACGATTACAGCGCCTTCCAATCCCGACCCTTCGAGTACGGCAGCGACGTCGGCGGAAACCAGCTCCAGCCATTCATCGTCCACGAGATCGATCTTCGTGAGAGCGACGACGCCAGCGCGTACGCCGAGCATGGTGAGGATGGTGAGGTGCTCGCGCGTCTGTGGTCGCACGCCCTCGTCGGCGGCTACGACGAGCAGCGCGAGATCGATCCCCGTCGCGCCCGCGAGCATGGTGCGCACGAACGCTTCGTGCCCCGGCACGTCGATCACTCCGATCGTCCCGATACCGTCGAGCACCAGGGGAGCGAACCCGAGGTCAATTGTGATTCCGCGTCGCTTTTCCTCGGGGAGCCGGTCCGTGTCCACGCCCGTGAGTGCGCGGACCAGCGCGGTCTTGCCGTGATCGATGTGGCCGGCGGTGCCGAGGATCATAGGTGACTAGTGACTAGTGACTAGTGACTAGTCACAAGCAACTCCTGCTCCCACATCGCATAAGCGCGCAACGACTTCCCCTCGCTCAGGTGCTGATCGAGAAACTCCCGCAGCAGCCGTTGGTGCGCGCGCCCTTCGGCAGGTGACGAGAGCTGCACCGTCGAGCCTGACAGCCACTCCGCGAGCGCCGTCCTGGCTTCGCTCGGAATCGGGCGAGCACCCGGTACCAGTCGCGCGCAGCGATCGCACAGCGCGCCGCCGGCGATGTGCGAGAAGGGCGTTCGCGCGTCATCCGCCAGCGGCGTGTGACAGTTCGCGCACACGTCCAGCGCGGGCGCGAAGCCCAGCTCGCCGACCATATGCCAGGCAGCGCCGAGCGTGCGTGACACCGTCTCGTCCGGCTCGGCGGTTCCAATCATGTCGAGGCCGGCAACGAATGCGTCGAACAGACCCGGGTGCGGTTCGTCAATGCTGAAGCGCAGCGCCATCTCGGCGAGCACGCACGCCCCGGTAAACCGTGATATGTCGGCCACCAGCTCCGGCCGCGATCGGGTAGCGTCGAATGCCGTGAGCGTGTTGAGGTCGCGTCCCGGCCGGGTAGAATACTCGGCGATTCCATGCGCGAACACGTCGAGCGACGTTCCAAACCGTTTGCGACTGCTTCGCGCGCCGCGCGCGAGCACGGATTGAATGCCCGCATCGCGCGTCATCAACCGCAGTATGCGGGAGCTCTCGAGATAGTCGAAGGCGTGGAGGACGACCGCCTCGGTCACCACAAGCGTCATGAGTCAATTTATCCGGTCGCTAGGCGATCTCCGCCCAGGGTCGCTCCGCGTGACGCCACGGAACCAGGTCCGGATGAAACAGGTGGCCCAGCAGCTCGACGCCCTCGGCCACGCGCGGTCCGGGCCGGGCGTAATACGCGTTGGCGTCGACCGCATACATCCGCGCGCCCCGTACCCGGGGCAGGCTGCGCGCGAGTTCGGCGGCTTCCGGCAGCCGGTACCCGCAAGGCGACACGACAACCACCTCCGGCGCGGCCGCTGCGACATCGTCCCAGCTTACACGGACGGAATCCTTTCCCGGCCGCCCGAGCGGGTCGTGGCCACCGGCGAGCGCGACCATCTCCGGCACCCAGTGGCCACCACAGAACGGAGGGTCCGTCCACTCGAGAAAGACTACCCGCCGCGCTGGTGCCCGCGCGACGCCGGCATGCACTCGCGCTACGCGCTCGCGCGTCGAATCGACCAGCGCCTCCGCCGCGTCTGGCCGGCCGATCGCAACGCCGGTCTCCCTGATGTTGTCCTCGATCCCCGCGATGTCGCCCGGGGTGAGAAAGAGAATGTCGGGGCGCACGTCGAAGTCGCGGACGGCGCGGCTCAACTCGTTGCCGGATGGAGCGCATACGCGACAGAGGTTTTGCGTCAGTATCACGTCCGGACGAAGCTCACGCAGGAGCACCTCGTCGATCGCGTACATCGAATCGCCGGCCTCCATCCGCCCGGAGACCGCGAGATCGATTTCGCGCGGCGACGCGCCATGCAGATCGAGCGCCGGGCGGCTGACGATCGGGAGGGCGGTGACTTCCGGAGGGTAGTCGCATTCGTGGGACCGGCCCACGAGCTGCGCGCCCGCTCCCAGAGCATGGACCATTTCGGTGCCGGCGGGGAGAAACGAGATTATGCGCACGTCACTCCAGGTCGCAGAACATGAACCGGCCGTCGCGCAGGACCCTCGCGCCCACGCGGTACGCGACCGGTCCGCTGAATCCGGGGCCATCGGATACGAAAGTGTGGAACTCGCCCCGCTCGCCGCACGGGTCCACTTCCGGCGGTAAGTCGGACAGCAACGCCGCATCGAAAAGCCGGCCCGCGAACGACGCATCGAGCTGCGTGGTGTCAACACAAACGAGTCGCGCCTCGAAGCCATCCGTGATGAATCGACGCGCGAGCGCAGCCGTATCGAGTCCCCAGATCGGAAACAGCGGATCGAAGCCGCTGCCGGTCAGCAGGCGTTCGCGGTACTTGCGCACATCCGCGAGAAACAGGTCTCCGAAGGCGATCGCGGATACGTCTTCCCTATGACGCCTGATTTCAGGCAGTGCGGCAAGGAACGCGTCTTCGTATGCCTGGTTCGTGCACGCCGAATCGAGCGCGATCTCGAAGACAGCCAGACCGATCCTGCGCGCCTGCTCCCGCAACAGCGAGCGGCGCACTCCATGCACGCTGACGCGGTCGTAATCGCGCGTCACGCTCGTCAGCAGTCCGATGACCTCCACGCCGGCATCCTGGCGGAGCGCGCGCAGGGACAGCGCGCTGTCCTTGCCGCCACTCCAGCTCAGGATGACGGGGGTGCGCGACGGCGCACCCGCAAGCGAACCGGAGGTCCTCACTCGCGTGTCAGCTCACCTCAAGACGGCTTCAATTCTTCCACCCAACAGAATTCTCCGCCCGGGTGCGTCGAAGTTGAAGACTTCCTGGTACCGTTTGTCGGTGAGGTTGTCCACGCGGAGAGTTAGAGCCAGCGGCGTGCGCCAGCGCACGAAAGAGACCGGAACGCTCGCCGCAAAATCCAGCGTCGTGGTTGAAGGCACCATCACTCGCTCGGATGGGAAATTCCGGAAGTCGAGATCCGGCCTCTTACCGAGATAGCGCGCCGTCAGCGCGGCTGACGACCCGCGCGAATCCGCGTAGCTGATTCCGGCGCTCCCGGACCTTCGCGGCCGACGCAGCAGCTCGTCCCCAACCTTGGCGCTCCCCTGATATCCGTTCGCGAGCTCGGAGACCCGGGCCTTCAGGGACGTGAACGACGCGGTGCCCGACCATCCGGCCCGCGGCAACGTCGCAAGCTCCACCTCGAATCCTTTCGAGGTTGCCGCCCTGAGGTTGGCGTACGTCCCCTTGTAATCCGGCGGCCCCCCGGGAACGTATTCGATCAGCTCCTTGAACTTCTGATCGAAAAACGTCGCGGACAGCGTGCCGAAGCCCGCGGGAAGGTTCCGCGCGACCGCAATCTCGACGTTCCGCGCACGCTCGGGCGAAAGGCCCGGGTTACCGATCGTGTATTTGGTGTCGAGTAGATGGTAGAACGCCGGCGCGTTGTACGCCGTGCTGACGGCGCCGCGCACAGTCAATCCCCGGAACGACCGAAGCGCCGACCCCACGCGGTACGTGGCCGCGCGATCGAAGTCCGACGGATCGTCGATTCTGCCGCTGACGTCGAGCCTCAGACGTCGCATGGACGCCAGATATTCCGCGTATGCCGCGCGCGTCGTGCGCACGCCACCGAAGCGGGAGGACTCGGCTAGGTCACCGCCCGCGGGACCGGAGGCGCTCGCGCTCCGCTCCCGCTCCTTCTGGTATTCAGCGCCGACGGTCAGCTTCGCGGCCGGCAGGCCGAGCGTGAGCCGTGTTTCGGCCCGCCTGCGGCGGTTGCGTGAGGTGTACCGGTCGCGCGTGTTGCCCGTGCCGCGTGCAGTGACATCGTCCGTGAAATCGGTGACGTCGTTCGTGCCGGCGAGCGCGCGGACCTCAATGCCGGAGCGGATCGAACGTGCCGCGTCGAACGACAGAGTCAGTCTTCGCTGATCCCTGAACGCGTTGCTGTCGACCACGTTGCCGGCGAAGTCCGTGGGATAGTGGAACTCGGCGTGCGTTCCCCGCGTCGCCAGCGAGATGGTGGTGCGCTCGTCAGGACGCACCGTCGCAGAGCCGCTGACGGTCTCGTTGAGATACTCGTTGTTGAAGGGGAGGATTCCGTCGGTGGAATGCCGGCCGCCGTGCAGCGAGAAACCCGAGCTGCCCGCGCCCCCGCTCACCCCTGCATCGGCATCGAGAGTGCCGTACGTGCCGCCCCTGATCTGCGACGAGGCGCGAACAGGCCCGGACCCGCGCCGCGTAAAAATCTGCACGACGCCCGATACCGCATCCGCGCCGTGAACGACGCTCGCCGGCCCCCGCACCACCTCGATCCGCTCGATGTTGTCCGTGGTCAGGTGACTCAGATCGAAATATCCACCGACGGCGTTCACGGGGACGCCGTCGATCAGGAACTTCGTGTACCTGCTCTCGCCCCCGCGAAGGAATAGCGACGTGAGCGAGCCGAACGATCCATTGGACGCGACCGCGACCCCGGCAACGGACCGCAACGCTTCCGCCACCGACATCACGCCGCGGGCTCGCAATTCGTCACCGGTGATCACGGTAACGGACTGCGTCAAAGCGCCCCGCAACACCGGCGCCTTGGTCGCGGAGATGACGACCCCGCTGAGGACGACGGTGTCCGGCTGTTGGGCAACCGCGCCGGTGAATGCGATGAATTGAAAACCGAGTAGAACCGATGCGAGCGAGTGACTTTTCATGAGTTTGGTCGGAAGAGTTTTGTGGTTGTCCCGTGATTTGCCGCGTCCAATAGCCAACAGCCGATAGCGCCTCACCCTTTTCTCAACGGCAGCAGCGTCAGCGCCCCGGACGCCGCGTCACGCGAGATCACTATCGGCCAGTCGTACACATTCTCGAGCGTGCCGGCATCCATGACGTCGTGCGGCGGTCCGTCCGCCACGATGCGCCCCCGCGACAGGAGCACCATTCGCGACGCGAACCGCGCGACGAGGTTCAGTTGATGGCTGACCATCATGACCGCCATCCCTGCAGCGGCCAGCGAGTGGATCAGCTCGAGCAGCGACATCTCGTGCGCGACGTCGAGGAAAGTCGTGGGCTCGTCGAGCACCAGCATTCCCGTGTCCTGCGCGAGGGCGCGCGCCACGCGCACACGCTGCCATTCCCCGCCGGAGAGTTCGTCGGTACGGCGATCGAGGAGAGCCGCGATCTCTGAGCGCTCGACGGCGCGCTGCATGGCTTCCGCGTCCAGCGGAGAGTTGGTCAGCCCGCGACTGTGCGGATAGCGGCCGAGCGCGACGTACTCTCGGACCAGCAGCGGAAAGACCGCCTCCTCCCGCTGCGGAACTACCGCTACTCTGCGCGCGAACTCCCGCTGCCGGAGCGACGCGCGGTCGTGATCGTCGAGCAGTATGCGGCCCGACTCCAGTTGCTCGCGGCCGAGCAGCGCGCGAACCAGCGTACTTTTGCCGCTTCCGTTGGGCCCGACGAGCGCCGTGATCCCGCCGTTCTCGACTGTGAACGACGCCCCATTCACCGCCGGCGGAACGCTTCGGCGATAGCGCACTGTGACGTTCTCGAACGAAATCACCGCGCCCGCCCGAGCCGAAAGAGAAAAAACGGCACTCCTATGATCGCCGTCACCGCGCCGAGCGGGAGTTCTGCCGGCGGCAGAGCGGTGCGCGCCACGATGTCGGCGAGAATCACCAGCGTGGCTCCGATCAGCGCTGAGCCGGCAATCAATCTCCGGTGGCGACGGACGCCAACCGCGCGGACGATGTGCGGCACGATCAGCCCGACGAACCCCACCAGCCCAGCCGCCGCCACAGTAGCTCCCGCCAGCAGCGCGCTCACGAGGAAGACGCGGCGCGTCGCCAGCTCCACATTGGAGCCGAGCGCGGCCGCGGCTTCCTCGCCGAGCGCGAGCACATCGATCTCCGGCGCGAGCCGGAGCAGCACGAGTCCCGCGACCCCGAGATAGAGACCGAGCCAGAGCGCCCCTATCCACGTTGCATCGGCCACCGATCCCATCATCCACCAGAGTGAGCCGCGCAGCGTGTCCGACGTGGCGTTCGCCAGCGCAACCATGATTACTGCGTTCGCGAACGCGCCGATGATTACGCCGGCCATGAGCAGCGTGCGCGGATCGCCGCGCGCGGTGCGTCCCGCCGCGCGCGCGACGAGCAGGGCCGCGCCGACCGCGGCGATCGCGCCCGCGAAAGCCGGAATGGCGAGCGAGCCGGAGTGCTGCAACCCCATGCCGAACGCGAGCACCGCGCCGACCGCGGCGCCCCCGGAAACGCCGAGCAGATATGGCTCAGCGAGCTGGTTGCGCAGCACGCCCTGGAGCGCCGCGCCGCTCATCGCAAGCCCGGCTCCGACCATCGCGGCCAGGGCGACTCTGGGCGCGCGCAGGGTGCGAACGATCGTCATCGTGGTCTCGTCGCCGTTGCCGGCAAGCGCCGCCAGAATTTCGGGCATCGGGATCGTAATGACTCCGAAGGCAAGGCCCCCCACCGCGACCAGGAAGAAGGCAATCACGGCCACGACCCAGTGCCACACCCTGGGCGCAGTCACAAATCGATACCGGGATGAAGGAGGCGCGCGAGCGATACGGCCGCCTCCCCGAGGCGCACCGACGGCTTGCCGACAAGCGCGGTGTCGGCAACTATGATCCGGCCCGCCGTAACGGCGGGAAGCGCGCGCCAGCGGGCATCGCCCCGAAGCTTTCGCGTTCCATCCGGGCCAGCGATCACCATATCGGGGTTCCTGCGAACCACGTCCTCGAGCGTCACGGTGGGCGACGGCTTGGCGATGTCGTCATAGAGATTACGCGCCCCCGCGATCTCGAGCAGCTCCGACATGTAGCTGCCGCGTCCAATGGTTATGAGTGGCGAGTCCCAGATGTACCAGAAGGCAGTAGGGCGCGGGCGTCCCGCGGTCGCGGCGCGGACCCGGTCGAGCGTCAGGCGAACCGAATCCGACACCGCCTCCGCACGCGCGGAATCTCCGGTGACCATGCCCAGCAGGCGCAGCGTGCGCGCGAGATCACCGATGCTGTCGTTCTTGACCGCGAGGGTGGCGACGCCGAGCGAACGGAGGCGGTCGGCGGCGGTCCGGTTGTCAGCGCTCGCGTACAGGATCACGAGGTCCGGCTTCGCGCCGATTACGACTTCGAGATTCGGGCGGAGGCCGGGGCCCATGTCGGGAACGAGCCGCGCGGAGTCGGGATACCAGTCCCATGTCGTCCGGCCGATGACGCGGCTGCCCGCGCCGATCGCGAACAGCATCTCGGTCGTGGCCGGATTGAGCGAAATGATGCGCCGCGCAACGCCGGGAACAACTGCGTGACCGAAATCGTCGCGCAGGATGGTGCGAGCCGGCCCGGCATCACGCCCGCACGCGGCAGCAAGGCAGACGGCTACAAAACAAAAAACGAGCTTTCTCCCCGGAAGGATCCGGGAGAACGCCCGCACGATTGATTTACCACGGTTGAATGACGCCACCGTCCCTCCCGCGAGGGTTGATCGGAGTGGCGCGGACGACGAGTCGTCTCCTGGCTCCGGGCCGCTACGCTCACCTTCCCGGCCGCGAGGCCAGTGGTACCACGAGCGCGCGTTGAAT
>JBKJKB010000243.1:0-5663 GCA_046597675.1 Gemmatimonadaceae bacterium | reverse complement strand
GCGTACGCATCCGCAAGGGTGCTGTCAAGCGCCAAGGCACGGCTCGCGGCCCGCTCCGTGCGGGCCCGCGCATCCTCCGGCGGAAAGTCCACGTATTCGGGTAGCAGCGCGTACGTCAACGCTACGCCTGCGTGGGCCCGCGCAAACTGCGGATCCTTTGCCGCAGCCTGCTCGAAGAGCGTCGCTGCCTCGGTGAGATTCCGACGGTGCCACTGGTACCGGCCGCGAAGATAAAGGTCGTAAGCGGCGATGTCAGCCGTGCCAGCGTCGGCGACAACCGGGACGGCCGCGCCGGCCGCGCCGGCCGACAACCTCAGCTGCAGCGCGCCAGCTATCGCGCGCGCCACTTCCTGCTGCACAGCGAACACGTCGCTCACCTCGCGCTCGTAGCTTTCCGCCCACAGGCTCAGCCCGTCGCCGACGTTGGTGGGCTGCACGAACAACCTGAGCCGGTTCCCTGCCCGGCGCACGCGCCCTTCCAGCACGGCATCCACGTGCAACTTCTCTCCTATCGCGCGCGCGTCGGTGTTCGAGTCACCCTTGAAGCTGAACGTCGACGTGCGCGACGCCACCTGCAGCCCGGAGATCTTGCCGAGCGCGGTGCTAAGCTCATCGCTCATGCCGTCGGAGAAGTACTCGTCGTCCGTATTCCCGCCGAGGTTGACGAACGGCAGAACCGCGATGGACCTTACGCCAGGCGTCGCATCGCCGGGACCACGACCAAGCTTCGGGGCGAGCAGGAACGCCGCGACCAGTATTGCCGCGATCGCTGCGCCAACGCCGAGCCATTGCCGCCGCCTGCGCCAGCGACTTGCACCCGGTTGCGCCGGCCGGGCTCCGCTCGATAAACCCGCGGAGAGCATCGAATCGAGGTTGTTGACTACCTCCTCAGCGCGTTGCGGACGGTCCGCGGGACGCTTGGCCAGGCATCGCATGATGAGATCGGCCAACTCGTGCGGAACGGTCGGACGTCGTCGCTCGACGCTTTCCGGAACCTCCGCGATATGCGCGGCGATCAGTGCCCCCGGCCCCCGTCCCGCGAACGGCGGCTGGCCTGTCACCATCTCGTACGCCATCACGCCCCAGGAATAGATGTCGGTGCGATGATCGATGGCCGGATCCGCGGACCCCTGCTCGGGCGACATGTAGGCCGGCGTGCCTATCGCGACGCCGCTCGTGGTAAGCGTATCCGGCCCGACATCCGTCGCGGACTCACTGAGCGCCTTTGCGACGCCGAAGTCGGTGACGACCGCGGATCCGCTGGGGAGGAGCACGTTCTCCGGCTTGATGTCGCGGTGCACCACGCCCTGACGATGCGCGTATGCGAGTGCGCTGGCGACGTCACGGAGGACGCGTACACATTCCGGAAGCGGAAGCTCACCGTGGCGTGTGAGGTGTGCTCGCAGGGAGTCTCCCTGCACGTACGGCATCGTGAAGTACGGAAGCCCCGCGATGTCCCCCGTCGAATGCAGCGGGACGATGTGGGGGTGCTGCAGCCGCGCCGCGAGCTGGATCTCGCGATTGAACCGCTGGATGCTGACCGCCGCCGCCATTTCTGGCGGGAGCACTTTCACGACGACGTCCCGGCCAAGAGTAGTGTCGTGCGCAACGAAAACGCGCGACATTCCCGCGCCCGGAAGCTCGCGGTCTACCCGGTACGAATCACCGAGAGTGGTCTGTAGTTGGCTTTGAAGGTCGGACGACAGGTTTGCAGCTCCGTGGACGTCGTACTAAGTGTAGGCGACGCGCCCCTCGCAGGCCAAGACTTCTAAGCCCTGCCAGTGGTAATCAAACAGGCGACGATGCGGCCGTGTCGCCAGGCGCAGCTCCCGCCCGGCTCAACTGCGATTCGAGGCGCACCGCCTCGGCTTCACGCTCCGAGAGCGTCGCGGTCAGTCGAGCCTTCGTCTCGGAGTCGAGCTGTGAGCCGCTCTGCTCTGCCCGGAAAATCGCGTAGCCCAGCGCCTGGGCTGCACGGTCGGCGAGCTGGCGCTCGCGAAAAGCGTCGACGCGGACTTTTCCTTCTTCGATCGCGTCCTGCGTCGCCTTCCCCGCCTTCTCCAGCACATCCTGCAACCCCTTCCCGGCGGTGTCCAGCTCTCGCTTCAGGTTATCCCAGACTGCCATGGACGGATCCTCTGTAAGGGCTGATAGAAGTACGGCTCAGCGCGGGGAAAGTTACAGGTGAGTAATCGGTGGTCAGGTTCCGGCGGGTCGCCAGTGGGTAGTCGCCTGATCACTGATCACTGATCACTTCTTCGCTAGGTATTGAGCCGGAACACAAACGGCTGTTGCACGATCTGGCGCACGGCGGTTCCGCCGATCTTCGCCGGAGAGAAGCGGTGACGCGGCAATACCTCGCGAACCGCCGCCGCGAAGGCCGAATTGGTCGATTCCAGAATCTTGATGCTCCCGGCCTCCACCCGACCATTGGCCCCGACCACGAACTGAACCATGACGCGGCCGGTAACCCCCGTCTCGCGCATCGAGCTGGGATATTCGGGCTGCTGGTTGCTTCCGGACGGCTCCGCCGCCTGCTCGACCTGAAACTCGAAGTACGGCTGCGTGCTCAGGCCGCCGGTACCGGTGCCCTTGCTGTTCGCATCGCCGGTTCCTCCCTCGACGCCCTTCGAGCTGCCACCGGCCACGCCCTTTCCGGAGAAATCCGACTCATTGGTCACGGCCGCCGAGAGATCGATCTTCGGTATCGAGATCGGGATGTTGACCGGGGCCTGCACGACCTGGAAGCCCTTCGGTGGCGCCGGCTCTTCAATGCGCGGGGCCGCCTTTGGAGGAGCCGCTTTCTGCACCGGCTTGGGGGCCTCGGGCTTCGGCTTCGGCTCTTCAGGCTTGGGCTCTTCCGGCTTTGGCTGCTCCTTCTTGACCTCGACGTAGTTCAGCTTCTCTTCACGCGATTTCTCGAGCGCATCCGACCGCGCGTTGGCCGTCGCGAAGATTGCGAGAAAAAGAATTCCGACATGCAGCGCCACGCTCAAGGCGGTTCCGCCACTGCGGCGCTGCTTCTTTGGTTTCGATTCGATCAGAGTCGTGAACATTCAACCCCCGTAAGCCCGCCGGGTCAGACTGCTAAAACGATCAAGTGAGGCAGACATCAGCAACGCACTATCGGTGCCACTTCGGGTGACAAAAAAGCCCCCGCCAAAGGCGGAGGCTCATTCGTTTTTGTTAGTCAGCGCTTACGCCGCGTCGGTCTCGACAGCTGCTTCTGGATACACGCTCACCTTGAACCGCGTCTTGTTCTTGTGCTCGAACTTCACGACGCCGTCGATCAGCGAGTAGATCGTGAAATCGGTGCCGAGCCCGACGTTGCGTCCCGGGTGCCATTTCGTGCCGCACTGCCGCACGATGATGTTCCCGGCGATCACGCGCTCGCCGCCGAATTTCTTGATTCCGCGGTATTGCGGATTGCTGTCGCGTCCGTTGCGGGACGAGCCTACGCCCTTTTTATGTGCCATATGATCGCTCGGTCAGCCGAGTTTGATGTCGTTGATGCGGACTTCGGTGAAGCCCTGCCTGTGTCCCTGCTTGCGCGCGTAGTTCTTCCGGCGCTTGAACTTGAACACGACGATCTTCTCGGCCCGTCCGTGCTTGACGATTTCGCCCGTGACGGCGGCTCCCTTGAGGCCAGGCGCGCCGAGCTTGATGTCGGAGCCGTCGGAGCCAAGGATGACGTCATCGAACTTTATCTTGCTTCCCGGCTCGCCTTCGACGGTCGGGATGCGGATGCTTTTACCGGGCTCGGCACGGAACTGCTTGCCGCCGGTGCGAATGATTGCGTAAGACATGCGTCCAGTTGCGTTTAGGGATTCGTACAGCCTTTAAGATTACCCTAAAAAGGGGCTGAAAGCAACTGGGGGATACGCTGGGGGATACACTGGTGTCGGTAAATGGTCGTTGGTTGTGGGTGATGGTTAACGACTGGTCACTGGTCACTGGTGACTGGTTGTTGGTTTCCGGTCGTCTGTGACCCCCGACCGTCGACCGTCTACCAAGGACTCGTAGTTCACCACAACCTACAACCAACGACCGTTTACCCATCCCTGTTTTTCGCTGCCGGTCACTGCTTGTATACCCGCCCTCCCTTCATCACGAACGATACCCGTTCGAGCGCCCGGATATTCGCCACCGGGTTCCCGGGCACAGCCACGATGTCAGCCAGCAGCCCCGGCGCGAGCCGCCCCCGGTCCCCCGTTCCCAAAAGATCGGCCGCGTTGATCGTCCCCGCCTGGATCGCCCCCAGCGGAGTCATCCCGCGCTCCACCAGCGTCGCGAACTCCCGGATCGCGTGTCCGTGCGGTATGACGGCAGCGTCAGTTCCGAAGGCGATTTTGACGCCCGCGCGTATCGCCCGGCGCAGGTTCTCCCGAGCGAGCGGCATGATGTGCTCCGCTTTCGACCGGAGCAGCGGGGGCAGGGCCGATAGATCGATCGAGTCGGCGAGGTAGGTTGTCGGCACCAGGTACGTCCCGCGCTGCTTCATCGCCGCGATGATCTCGTCGTTGATCATGGACCCGTGCTCGATCGACGCCACGCCTGCCCGCACCGCCGCCAGAATCCCTTCGGCGCCGTGCGCGTGGGCAGCGACCTTCACGCCATGCCGGGCCGCTTCCTCCACAATCGCGCGAATTTCTTCGTCAGAAAACTGCTGGGCGCCCACGCTCTCCTCGAACGAAAGGACGCCTGCGGTCGCGCAAATCTTTATCACCTTGGCGCCGTACTTGAGCTGCTGCCGCACCGCCTGTACGGCCTGGTCCCGCCCGTCGGCGATCCCGGTAAGCGTGGACTTCTCCAACACTCCGGGCTTCCATCCCGTGTTGTCGCAATGACCCCCGGTTATTCCGAGAGAATGCCCTGCGGGGACAATGCGTGGTGCGTCGATCCAGCCTGCGTCCGACGCCCGCATGAGTGCGACGTCCGAGAAGCCGTTGGAGCCCACGTCGCGCACGGTCGTGAACCCGGACAGGAGCATCTGACGCGCGTTTCTCACTCCGCGAACAGTTTCGTCCGCGTCGGTGTCGCGAGCCGCTCGAAAGAACGAACCAGCTTCGATGTTGTAGGTGACATGCGTGTGCATGTCTATCAGCCCCGGAAGCAGCGTCACGTCGCCGAGGTCGATGACGCGCGCGCCGGAGGGCACGGCGCCGCCCGTGATCGACGTGATTCGGTCGCCGGTGACCGTGATCATCGCGTTGGCGACGACGTTCCCGGTCGTGACGTCGAGCATGCGAGCCGCACGAACGACAGTTACGGAATCCCGGAAAGACTGGGCGCCCGACGGGGCCGCCAATACAGCTCCGCAAGCCGCGAACGCCGCCGCTGTCCTGATCAAGCGCATGTATGATCCGTATTAAGGGTTCGCAAAGGTCGCCATGCGCCTTTCATCGTGCAACCAAACAACGCCGGTAGCTCGCAGCGTTGTTTACTGGCAGCTACCAGCTGTAGTGGCCGCTGATCTTACGCCAAAGCGTACAGCTCCGTCACGTCCCGCCCCTGCGCCTTCATCACGATCTTGAACTCGTCCGGCTTGAGCAGCGGGTCGTCCCGCAGCTCGAGCGCGAAGCGCGCGTTCTTTTCCATCTTCTTCAGCAGATCCTTCTCTTCCTTGAGCACGTACAGCGCGACGTCGGGGTGCAGCTTCACCA
>JBKJKB010000179.1:0-2959 GCA_046597675.1 Gemmatimonadaceae bacterium | reverse complement strand
GAAAGTGTCGCGAAAGTGGATCGCCGTGCAGGGGGATGGTATTCCGGCCCCGTCACGGCCCCGTGACACACAATTGGTCGCGCGTTACTAGCGAGTTAAGGCCGTCCAGATGCCATCCAAGTATGCGCGGTTCCGCAGATGGAGGCAATATTGAAGCGTCGAGCAGTTATCACGAACAAATGTCTAAAATACACCCCGTTACACCGGGGACACGATGCAAATCAACGACTTATCCCTGACCTTCGGCCTGCGGCGCAGCCGGACCCGCTGTCCTACTCGCCGATAACCTCTCGAAAGTATTCCTCGAGGCTGATTACCAAGGGCGGATGATCTGGGGCCGGGCACCACTCCAACTGCTCCGTGAGCAGCTCGGGGCGGTCGTCACCCGGCTGCCACCGTTCTACAAGCCGCCCGTCCACATCCACGATCCAATACTCCGGTACGTTCTGCCTCTGGTACAGGCGCCGCTTGAGCGTGCGGTCGGCGCGTGCCGTTCCGGGCGACAAGACTTCAATAGCGAGCAGGAGGCGCCCGGCCTCCGCCCAGGTCTTGGGCTTGCGGCCGCCGACCAGCGGGACGGCGAACACGTCGGGCTCGACTACCGTGCGCGTGCCATAAACAACATCGGCGGGCGCGACAAAGATATGCGCTACCGGGTTGGCCTTGACGTAAACCATGAGGCGAAATGCCAGCTGGAGCACGCCCTCCTGATGGGTCCACGAAGGCGACGGACTCACCAGCAGTTCTCCGTCGATGAGTTCGTAGCGATTGCCATCGGACGGGAACGCTTGGACTTCCTCAACCGTCCACTGTTTGGCCGCGATTGCCATGTGCATATCTTAGAAGCTCCATCGCCGAGTAAGCAAGCACGCATACCGAAAACATGCCTGCCAGGACCAGGGCGCCTACTCTCGGATTACCGCACTGGTGGTCGAACTAATGCGGCGCTGACAGATTAGCGGCGATGTCACGCAGCACCCGGCCATCTATCTCGTGGCCTCCATCGAACCTCACCAGATGATACGACAGCCCGGCCGCATCCAACTGCCTCGTGTGCGCAGCGACGCGACCGTCATCGGCGATGGGATCGCTGGCGCCCACCACAATCGTTATCGTCGCGCGCGTGAGGCCTTCCCTGCCCACACCTTCCAGAAGATCAGCCGGAACTCCGCCCCCCCATAAAACGAGATGGTCCGGCGGTGTAGCGGTCCGCGCAGCCCACCTGCAAACAGTCGCGGTGCCCTGCGAGAATCCGAAGCCCACGAAACGAACGCCCCGCCCCGCCAAACCATCGAACACGCGTTCACGAACCAGATCGAGATATGTGACCTGGTCGGCTATCTCGGCGTCTCTTCCCTCGCGGGTCATCCATGAGGCCCCAACTATCTCCTCCTCGGAATGCGGCCGGGTTCCGCCGGACACGTAAAAGCGAGACAGAGCCTCGGGAGCAACGATCAAACGCTTGCCATTGTCGATCACGCCGAACCTGCGAATGAACCTCGATGCCAACTGGCCATACCCGTGACAGGCGAGCCAAACCTCCTCGACGCGGGAAACCCCGGCGCCGAGCACCGCGTACCTTGCTGTGCGGGGCACGGTGATCTCGTGGCTCCGCACGCGCGATCCGTCATTCATAGGGCAGAGTATCGCGCGCGTGCGCGGTGCTCGCCATCTCCGGGCCAGAACCTGACGAAACCGTGACCGACGCAAGGCACATCGATCTCGAGCGGCGCCGCTTCGATCAGATTCTCGACAGCGTCGACGCCGTCGTCTGGGAATGGGACGCGCGCCTCGGCAAGCTCGACTTCGTGAATAACCGCATCGAGACGGTGTTCGGCTTTCCGGCCGAGCGCTGGCGCGGCGATCTCGATTTCTGGGAGAGCAGGATCCATCCGCACGACCGCGAGCGGGTCACCCGGGATTTCACCCGCCTCGCGCGCGAAGGGGGACGCCACCGCTTGGAATACCGGATGATCCACGCGGACGGACGGGCCATATGCGTGTCCGACATCATCGCCGCGGAGACCGACGAATCAGGCAAGGTTCTGGTTCTCCGCGGCCTGACGATGGACATCACCCAGCAAAGGGCCGCGCGCACGCAGCTCGAGGAGAGCGAGGAGCGCTTCCGTCTCGTCGCGGACGCCGTGCTGGACGCGATCCTCATCCACGACGCCGGCACCATCGCCTACATCAACAAGACCGCGCTCAATCTCCTGGGCTACGAAGAGCACGAGATAGTCGGCAACTCGGGCGAGATGATCGTCGCGCCCGAGGACCGCGACAAGGCGGCCAGGCGCATCGCCAAGCCGAAGGACGATCCCATGGAAATAAAGTTCATGCGGAAGGACGGCTCGACCTTCCCCGTCGAGATCCACGGGCGCAGCGGCACGCTGAGGGGTCGGACCGTGCGCATCGTCGTCGCGCGCGACCTGTCGATCGTCAACCGCGTGCGGATGACCGAAGCGGAGATAAAAGACCTGACGCAGGCGCTGCACGAGAGCCAGGCCCAGCTGATCCATTCCCAGAAACTGGAAGCGATCGGACGTGTGACTGGCGGCGTAGCGCACGACTTCAACAATCTGCTGACAGTGATCCTGTCGTATACGCAGATCCTCCTCACCGACATCGCCGACAGCGACCCCCGGCGCGAGGACGTTCAGGAGATTCAGCGCGCAGCCGAGCGGGCGACGACGCTCACCCGCCAGCTCCTGGCGTTCAGTCGGAAGCAGCCCGCTCAGGCCCACCGCATCGACCTGACCGAGGTCATGTGCGACACCGAGAAGATGCTCCGGCGACTGCTGGGCGACAACGTAGAGCTCATCCTTGTGCCAGCGCTCGAGGCGCAGTTCGTCATGGCCAATCCGGGGCAGCTCGAACAGATCCTGGTCAATCTCGCCGTAAACGCAGGCGACGCGATGCCACAGGGCGGCGTTCTGACGATCTCGACTGACGAGATGGA
>JBKJKB010000015.1:0-4633 GCA_046597675.1 Gemmatimonadaceae bacterium | reverse complement strand
GAGCCAGGAGATCTGCTTCGTGCCGGACGGCGATTACATGAAGATTCTGCGGTCGCGGCTCGGGCCCGATGCGCCGGCGCTGTCGCGCGGGCCGATCGTGACGAGCGATGGGCGCGTGATCGGCGAGCACGACGGGTACGCTGGCTACACCATAGGACAACGGCGCGGGTTGCCGGGTGGGTTCTCGCACCCGCTATATGTAGTAGCCATTCGCCCACCAGACCGAGCGGTTGTCGTTGGTTCGCGCGAGGAGTTGCTTGGAAGCGGTGTCATCGCACGCGAAATAAACTGGCTCGCCGACCAGCCACGAATGGGCGATACGGTGCAGGTGCGAGTGCGGCATCGCGCTCCACTTGTGAGCGGCGAGCTGCTGCGCGTGGACGGGAACGAGATTGAGGTCGCGCTGCACGATCCCGTCGCGGCGATTACGCCGGGGCAGTCATTAGTGGTTTACGACGGTGAGCGCGTGCTTGGGGGTGGGTTCATTGAGAGCGCCCGGAGTGTTCAGGCAAGCCTCCCTGTGTTCGCTACTTCGGCGCCGCGGCGCACCATAATTATGGCGAGTCGCTCGGAGAGTGCCGCTTGAGCCCAGAATTCACGCAGCACAAAGACGCGCTGTCAGCTCTGCAGCCAGGGACGAGTCGCGGCGGGCGGAGAGCGATCTCGACTTCCTGGTCGAGTTCGAAGAGCTACCCGGCGGAGAGTATGCAGACACCTACTTTGGCCTGCTCGACTCCCTGCAACACCTCTTTGGGCGCCCCGTGGATCTAGTCGTCGCACGCGCTATCAAGAATCCGTATTTCCGCCAATCAGTGGAGCAGACCAAGATCCTCGTGTATGCGGCTTGAAGCGCGCAAGTACCTGGGTCGCGCCCGGCCAACGTATCACTCGGTCGCGACTGGCACGATAGACAAAATCGTGGGGTTGGCCGGGAGGTAAGCAAACAGGCTTCGTGGAAAATGTTTTGATGGCTGGCTGGGCAGCGGTTGAGGGTACAGTGCGCGTTGTGCCGGAGATCAGCCGCTTCTTTGGGATCGTCATCGCAATCTTCTACCGGGATCACGAGCCTCCCCACTTCCACGCTTCCTATGGTGGCTCCTCGGCTACAGTCGAGATCGCCAGCGGCACGGTTCGGGGCGACTTGCCCTCTCGGGCCTTGCGCCTGATTCAGGAATGGCGCGAGCTTTACCAAGATCAGCTGCTAGAAAATTGGCGCCTCGCGCGCGAGCGCCAGGCGCTACAGCCTATTCCTCCGCTGGAGTGAGTGCGATGGTCCACGTGACCGACGTGCGACACACCAAAGATTACGTACTGTGGCTCCGCTTCAGCGACGGGCTCGAAGGGGAGGTGGACCTCGCGGCCGAGCTCGATGGCGAGATGTTCGAGCTGTTAAGAGACCCTCGCGTCTTTGCGGGAGTGCGACTGGACCCGGAGTTCCGGACAATTGCTTGGCCGAACGGTGCGGATTTCGCGCCGGAGTTTCTTTATCGGCTGGTCCGAGTAGTAGCGTGAGGGGCGTTACGCGGCGACGTGACGTCTCGAGCACACTCGCTGGCTTCCCGTCGAATATCGACGGATATCGCTCAGGATGTTCGATGGAATCCACACTTAGGTCAACATCGAGCGCCGGTCAGAAAAGATGATCGGTCCCGTGCAGCTTGACGGTGTTACGGGCGCGCCGTACAGTATGACTGACGCGCCGCGCTAGACGCGCCGCGCTCGGAGGCGAAGCAGCACCGCATTGACCCTTTACCGATCTGGAGGCGTTATGCGACGCGTTATCGGCCTGATCGCATTCATGGTTGTCCTCTGCGCACCGCTCACCGCCGTGGCCCAAGGCGTCATTCGCGGGCGGATTACCGACAGCAGCGGAACGCCGATGGCGCAGGCTTCGGTCGTCCTGGATCCGGGCGGCTGGCGGACCCGCAGCAACGAACAGGGCGAATACGTCATCGCCCGCCTGCCCGCTGGCACCTACACCGTGCGGGTAATGCGCGTCGGATTCACTGCGCCGGCGGTCCGCGTGACGGTCGCCGACGGCCAGGCGACGCGCCTGGACGTCGCACTGGCACGGACGGCGATCGTGCTCTCCAATGTGGTAGTGGGCTCGCGTGCCCGGCACACGGCGGCGGAGGAGTTGGCGGTACCGGTGGATGTCTTCACCCCTGAGGATATCCGCTCGCAGGGGACCACCGAGACGGCGCAGATCCTCTCGCAGCTCGCCCCGTCGGTCAACTTCCCGCGGCAGAGCGTGTCGGATGCTACGGAGATCGTGCGGCCGTTCACGATGCGCGGGCTCAGCCCCGACCACACTCTGGTGCTGATCAACGGCAAGCGCAGGCATCATACGGCGCTCATCCACTACTACGGCGCCGGCCAGGGCGCCGGTTCGAGCGGCGTGGACATGAACGCCATCCCGGCGAGCGCGATCGGGCGGCTGGAGATTCTGCGCGATGGCGCCGCCGCGCAATACGGCTCCGACGCCATCGCCGGTGTCGTGAACGTCGTGCTGAAGGCAGGTGCCTTCGCCCCCTTCGTCACCGTGGACGCGGGCGAGTACTTCACGAGCGAGGAGAATCCCTCGGCGCTGCCGAGCGGCAACTCCCGCCCGAGCTTCGCGCGTGATGGTCGCACTGTGGACTTGAACGGCGGCTGGGGGCTCCCGCTGGGCCGGGGCTCGCTGAGCCTATTCGCGGAGTACAGGGATCGCCGGCCCACGAACCGCGCCGGCCCGGACGGGACGGACATGTTCACGGCGGGCGACGCCGACGAAGTCGTGGACGGCAGGCTCGTCGCCAAGAACAACACGATTCCCCAGCCGAACCACCACTGGGGCGACGGTTCGTCGAAGGATCTCATGACCTTTGCGTCCGCCGACTTCCCCTTGGAACGCACCGGCGTTTCGGGGTTGTATGCGTTTGGCGGCTACAGCTACCGCCAAGGGACCGGCTTCGGCTACTTCAGGGCGCCGTCCGGAGAGCGAAACTGGCCGCAGATCTACCCCAACGGATTCCTGCCCAGGTTCGCGCCGGACGTTGCGGATCTCTCGGCGGCGGGCGGCGTACGCGGGTTGTTATCCGGTTGGTCGTACGACCTTGCCGCAACGGCGGGACACAATGGCTTCAAGTACAACCTGGAGAACACCCTCAACACCTCGCTCGGGCCGTGCCTTACCACGGCCTGCGCCCCCGGAAAGGATGGCGTCCTGGGCACGGCCGACGACCCAAAGATTCCGAACCAGCGCGATTTTTTCGCGGGCGAGCTGAAGTTCACCGAGACGATCCTGAGTCTCGATGCGAGCCGCGAATATCAGGCGGGGCTGGCCTCGCCGCTGAACCTGGCCGTTGGCGGCGCGTTCCGCCGCGAGCAATACGAGATAATCGCCGGTGAGCCCGGTTCATACATCAACGGATTCCATCCGGCGCAGGACGGTTCGATTGCGCCGTCCGGGTCGCAGGTCTTTCCGGGCTTCCGGCCCGAAGACCAGGCGGACGCGGATCGTACTAACGTCGGCGCGTACGTCGAAATCGAGGCCGATCTAGTCCCCCGCCTGCTGGCTAACGTCGCGGCACGATACGAGAACTACAGCGACTTCGGCAACAAGCTCACCGGCAAGCTGGCGCTGCGTTACCAGCCGACGCCACGACTCACCCTCCGTACGGCGGCGAGCACCGGCTTCCGCGCGCCGTCGCTCAACCAGAGTTTTTACTCGAGCGTCGTCACCAACTTCAAGGCGGATCCGGTGACCGGTAACCCGGTCCCGTTCGAGATCGGCATCTTCCCGGTGGACTCGCGGGAAGCCAAGGTGCTCGGCGCCAGGCCGCTCAAGGCGGAGTCGGCGCAGAACTTCAGCGCGGGTTTCGCGTTCACGCCAATCGAGAATCTGACGCTGACGACCGATTTCTACTTCATCCGGATCGATGACCGGATCGTGCTCACCGGCTTCCTCGACACCGATAGCGTGGCGACGATCCTCCGCAACTCCGGCTCACGCGCCGAGGCGGCGCAGTACTTCACCAACGCCATCGACACGCGCACCCGCGGACTCGACGTCACCGGTGACTATCGCATCGCCGCGCTCGGCGGCACGGTGGGCCTCAACGCGGTATTCAACTTCACCCGGACCACGATCCCGAACGAAGACAACATCCCTCTTCCGCCCGAGCTCAAGGGGACGGGCGAGGATCTGATCGGCAAGTACGACGAGGGCGGGCTGCTCGCGATGACGAAGGAACGGCCGGCGTGGCGGAGCACGGTGACCGCGCAGTACACCCGCGGCGCGTGGAACGGCCTCACGCGGCTCGCCTCCTACGGGAAGTACACGTCGTCGCTGTACGGCTACTGCGCCGAATGCGCGCAAACCTACAGCGCCGAGAGCCTGGTGGACGCCGAGCTCGGATACTCGCCGGTGCGGGGGTTCAAGGTTTCTGTCGGCACGCGGAACCTGTTCGACGTGTACCCTGAGCGGATGAGCGCGGACAACGGGTTCGACATTTTTCCGTTCCCGCCTGCTTCGCCGTTCGGCTATAACGGTCGCTTCGTGTATACGCGGCTGGAGTGGACCGGCCGGTAGTCTCGCCGTATAGAGAAGGCGACGTTCTTCGACGATGATTGCGAGCGACGAGATCTCACA
>JBKJKB010000264.1:0-2883 GCA_046597675.1 Gemmatimonadaceae bacterium | reverse complement strand
CCGGAGCAGATGCGCACGAACGCAACGCGGTCGCGATGACGAGGGTCCATGTTCGCCTGGATCTTGAACACGAATCCGGTGAAGTCCTCGTCGGCCGGCTCGATCTGTCCCGCCGATGACTCGCGCGGCAGGGGCGGCGGGGCGAATTCCAGGAAATGATGCAGGAAAGCTTCGACGCCGAAGTTGGTGAGCGCGCTTCCGAAGAAAACCGGTGACAGCTCGCCCGACATCAGGGCGTCGCGCGAGAACGGGTGGCCGGCTTCGTCCAGCAGCGACACGTCGTGCCGCAGCTGCTCGTGCGCTTCGGCGCCGAGAAGGTCGCGCAGGTCCGGGCTGTCGAGTGCCTCCGCGCGCACGGCAGCGCGGGTGGCGCCGTGGTCCTCGCTTCGGTCGAAGAGATGGATGCTGCCGGCCCACCGGTCGTAAATCCCGACGAACGCGTTGTCACGGTTGATCGGCCACGTGACGGGATGACAGGCGATGCCGAGATCGGCTTCCACGTCGCTGATGAGCTTCAGGGGATCTTCACCCACGCGATCGCACTTGTTGACGAACGTAAAGATCGGCGTGCGGCGTCGCTTGCACACCTCGAACAGCTGCCGGGTTCTCTCTTCGACGCCGCGCCTGTTGTCGAGCAGCATGACCGCGCTGTCAGCGGCGACGAGAGTGCGATAGGTGTCTTCGGAAAAATCTTCGTGACCCGGCGTATCGAGCAGGTTCACCTGATAGCCGTCGTACTCGAAGTTCATCACGCTGGAGGTCACGGAGATGCCGCGCTCCTGCTCCATCTTCATCCAGTCGGACGTGGCGTGGCGCTGCGCGCGGCGCGCCTTCACCGATCCCGCAAGGTGAATCGCTCCGCCGTACAGCAGCAGCTTCTCCGTCAGCGTCGTCTTGCCCGCGTCGGGGTGGCTGATGATTGCGAATGTGCGCCGGCGGCTGATCGCCTCGGCGAGATTGGTTGTTGCGTGCAAGTTGTGTTTTTTCCCCGACTGCAGTCCAGCGGTTTGTATTACGGTCGAACGATAAACCGCTGGACGCGCGGCCCGGCGAAGGGAATGGTCGATGTGCCGATCTGGGCAGAGAGAAAGGCTTCACCGGCCTTGGGAGTCCACTCAAAATCGTAGGATTCCCCGACAGCAACGGGCACGGCGGCGGGCTCGATCTTCCTCCCCGTGACAGCCGCGCCATCCTTCGAGATGAGTCGCCAGGTCTGCGCTGAAGAGTCGGCGGCGGTCAGCCGGAAAGTCTCATCCGCCGCAAGTCCGAGATTGATCAAGCGAAGGCGGTAAGTGAGCCCTGCCTGCAGCGCCTTGACCGGCGGATTTGGACGGCCGTTCAGGAGTCTTCCGCGCCCGAACGAACTGGAGTCGGGACCGAATCCCATGAGAAACACGAAATCCTTCGACGGGTCATACCGATCTCCCGGCTCCAGAACAATGATGGCGCCGTACAGACCGGCGGTAAGCTGGTCCTCTTCTTCCATGTGCGTGTGATACATGTACGTGCCCGCGCGCGGCGGCGTGAATGACACGGTGAACGAGTCGCCCGGCGCGATGAGAGGAGCTCGCACGTTTCCGATTCCGCTGTAGCCGGCAACGCCATCGAACACGCTTTCGAGCTCCATGCCGTGCCAATGGACGCTCGATGCCTGCCTCATCCTGTTGATTACAGTGACGCTCGTTTTCTCGCCGCGCGTAACAACCAGCGGCGCGCCGGGGACTTCAACGGAGTCCGCGCGAGGCGCCAGCCCGCGCTGCAGCACAAAGCCCTTTTTCATCCGGCGACCGGTGTCCGAGCTCTGCTGGATGAACAGCCGCAGGTGAGACTCCGCAGCCGCGCTCGACCCGGGCGCCACGTCCTCGCCGGTGGTGGTTACGCCGAGAACGAGGCCGGCCATCGATTGGAGCGGGTGACTGAGAAGATTGTGAGCGTCGTGGGCCCGCAACGAGTCCGCCCGTCGAGGAAACGGAACAATGTGGGGAACCATGTGACAGTGAGTCAGCCAGTTGCCCGCGCGCCGGGGCACCCATTCGAGAGCGAATGTCCCTCCTGCCCGCACCAGCTCGGTGACCGCGAGGCGCTTGTCGTCCTCGGTGTACAGCGAATCGCGCTGTCCATTACCCGCAGCGGCAACCCGGAAATGGAAGCCGTGCAAATGCATCGGGTGAGCGCGATTGGAGGCATTTACCCATCGCCAGCGCACGGTGTCACCCACAGCGTAGTGGAGGCGCTCGGTATGCGGCCATGAGCGCCCGTTGACGGCGATCTCCCAAACGTCTTCCTGATTGGCTGCGGTATCGGATTGCGGGGAGATGTCGATGAGCGAGATGACGAAAATGCGCTCGCGCGGATCCACACGAGCGCCGGCGGGATGCACGACAATGGCCCCCGAGAGCTGGGCGTCCCGACCGACGCGGCGGTTGAGCGCCGAGTGGGAAGTTGTGCCCCAGTAGTGGAATGTCCCGGCGTTATGCGCGACGAAGTTGATCTCTCGTGTCGCTCCCGGCGCGATGCTGAACGTGTCGTTCGGAATCGCCCCGGCGCGCAGGCCATGAACGATCAGCGTCGAATCCTGAATCGTGTTCCTGATGCTGACGCGTACTTGCGTGCCTTGCGGCACGCGCACCAGAGGCCCGGGGATCGACGGCGCCTTTCCGCGCTCGGCGAAGACCTGGACGGTGACGGCGCTGTCCACATCGAGATCGGGACGCCACCCCGCCCAGACCACGTCGAGATCGAGATGCAATACTCCGCGCCTGAGCTGGCCGGAAGCGGCCCGGTTGTCGTTAGCCTGAGCGACAACGAGTCCCGCGGTGGGCGACGCGCGGTCCGCCGCGTTGCGTGCACATGAACCACCAAGAGCGACGAAAACGGCCGCTG
>JBKJKB010000212.1:0-5580 GCA_046597675.1 Gemmatimonadaceae bacterium | reverse complement strand
GCCGCCGCAGATCATAACGTCCGCGTCGCCGTATTGAATGGTCCGGAACGCATCACCTATCGCATGAGCTGAAGTCGCGCAAGCTGATACGGTGGCGTAGTTTGGGCCCTTGGCGTTGAATTGCATGGACACGATGCCCGCGGCGATGTCCGTGATGAACATCGGGATGAAGAACGGGGAGATCTTGCTCGGCCCGCGCTCGCGATAGACGTCGTGCTGCTCCTCGAAGCTCTTGAGCCCGCCAGTGCCGCTGCCGAGGATGACGCCGATTCGGTCGGGGTCGTAGCCGTTGACCCCGCCCTCGAGTCCCGCGTCGCGCATCGCCTGCTTGGACGCCGACACCGCGTACTGCGTGTAGGGGTCGGCACGCTTGATCTCCTTGCGCTCCATGTACTGCGCCGGGTCGAAGCCCTTCAGCTCGGCGGCGAAACGGACCGGAAAGGTGGACGCGTCGAACTTCGTGATCGGCGCGGCCCCGGACGCTCCGTCCAGAAGCGCGCGCCACATCGACGGTACGTCGTTGCCGACGGGCGTCAGTGCCCCGAGACCGGTAACGACGACACGACGCTTCATTACGCGGGCACTTTCTCGTTCAGATAGGCCAGAGCGTCACCGACCGTGCGGAGCTTTTCCGCTTCCTCATCGGGGATGTCGATGTTGAACTCCTTCTCGAACTCCATCACCAGCTCTACGATGTCCAGGCTGTCCGCGCCAAGGTCTTCGATGAAGCTGGCTTCGTTGGTCAGCTTCTCGCGCTCGACACCGAGCTCTTTCTCAATGATGTCCTTGACCTTGTTCGAGTTATCGGCCATCGGTGGTTCCTCGTTAATGATGAAGGTTCGCTGTCATCCGCGCATGGCATTCAGGCGGGTACTCGTAGTGCGATTCTACCTGCCAAATATACATACCAACAGCTGCATTACATGACCATTCCACCGTCTATGACGAACACCTGTCCGGTGATGTAGGACGCCTGCTCGGAGGCGAGAAACGCGACCATCGCGGACACGTCGCGCGGCTTGCCCAGCCGCTCCAGAGGGATCATGGCAGTCAGCCCCGACCGGGCGTCGGCGGTCATGGATTCCGTCATCTCCGTCTCGATTAATCCGGGCGCGATGGCGTTGACGAGGACGTTGCGGGAGCCGAGCTCCTTGGCGACGGATTTGGTGAGCGCTATCAGCCCAGCCTTGCTCGCCGCGTAGTTCGCCTGGCCCTTGTTCCCCATCAGACCTACCACGCTGGAGATGTTGATGATGCGACCCCACCGGCGCTTCATCATTCCGCGCGAAGCCGCCCGCGTGGCGACGAATGCGCCGCGCAGGTTCGCGTTCATGACGGCGTCCCAGTCTTCGTCCTTCAGGCGGACGACGATGTTGTCGCGCGTCAGGCCCGCGTTGTTTACGAGGATGTCGATCGGTCCGATCTGCTCTTCCACGTCGGTGACGAGCTTGGCCACGGCGGCGCTGTCGGCCATGTCGGCGGCGAAGCCACGGGCGCTGGCGCCAATCGCCGCGGCCACTTCCTCAGCCCGCGCCAGCTCCCGGCCAGTGACGGCCACCCTGGCTCCGCACTCGGCGAGCGTCTGAGCGATGTCACGCCCGATGCCACGCGTGCTTCCGGTCACGAGGGCGACTCTGTTGGTCAGATCGATTTGCATCACTGGATGGTGGCGAAGAGTTTGTCCATGTCCGCCGGCGTGCCGCACGCCAGCGCGCGCGCTCCGCTCACGGCGCGGGAGATCAGGCTTGTAAGCACGTTTCCCGGACCCATCTCGATCCACGTCGCGTCGGGATGCGCGGCGGCCATGTTCTTCACTTGCCCGGTCCATCGCACGGGCGACGTCAGCTGTCTGACGAGCGTGTCGCGCGCGCAATCGGCGGTCGTGCACGGCTCGGTGGTAACGTTGGAATAGACCGGGAACGCGGGGTCGGCGAACGTCGCTGAGTGCATCGCTTCGCGGAGTCCGTTCTCCGCGGGCTTCATGAGCGGCGAGTGAAACGCTCCGGCGACGGGCAGACGGATGGCGCGCTTGGCGCCCGCCTGCTTGGCCAGCTCCATCGCGCGCTCGACGCCCGCGATCTCTCCCGACACGACAATCTGGGCGTCGGAGTTGTAGTTGGCCGGAACCACCTCGCCCGCCTCGGACGCGCGGAGGCAGATGTCTTCGATAGGAGTGGAGAGCTCGCCGAGAATGGCGGCCATTGCGCCGGGGCGTGCCACGCCTGCCTGGTGCATGAGCTCACCTCGTGCGCGCACGATCCGAACTGCTTCCGCGAGCGTGGTCGAGCCGGCGGCGTGATAAGCAGTGTGCTCACCGAGCGAGTGGCCCGCGGCGGCGCTCACGGTACCGATGCGCTCCTTCACCAACGCCCACACTATTGCCCCGTGGGCGAGCAGCGCCGGCTGTGCATTGTGCGTCACGGTCAGCTCTTCGGCCGGTCCCTCGAACATGATTCTGCTGAGCGGCGCGCCGAGCGCGTCGTCGACTTCCTGCAGCATCTCTTTCGCGCGCGGGAATGCGTCCGCGAGGTCTTTCGCCATGCCTGGCTTCTGCGAGCCCTGGCCGGGGAAAACGAGAAGGACAGCGCCGTTCAAAACCTCACCACCATCGACGCCCAGGTAAAGCCGGCCCCGAACGCAACCAGGAGCACCGTTGATCCTTCCTTGATGCGTCCCGTCTCGATCGCCTCGTCTATCGCAATCGGAATGGAGGCGGACGACGTGTTGCCGTAGCGGTCGACGTTCACGTACACCTTGTCCATCGAGAGGCCCGCGTGCTTGGCCGTGGCCTCGATGATCCGCGTGTTGGCCTGGTGCGGAATCATAAGATCTATGTCGTGCCCGGTCAGGCGCGCTCCGTCGAGAGCGCGGTCGGCGGCCTCGGACATCGAGCGGACCGCGTGCTTGAACACCTCGCGTCCAGCCATCTTCACGAGGTGGCTGCGGCGCTCCAACACGTCGGCCGTGATCGGCACCGTCGCGCCGCCCTCGGGGCGATACAGCAGCTCCGCGAGCGTGCCGTCGCTCCGCATGAACGCCGACAAAATTCCCTTGCCCGTCCTGGCGCGCTTGAGCACCACGGCGCCGGCACCGTCGCCGAACAGCACGCAGGTCGAGCGGTCCTGCCAGTCCACGATCGAACTCATCTTCTCCGCGCCGATTACGAGCGCGGTCTCGATCACGCCGGACATGATCATCCCTTCGGCGACCGTCATCCCATACAGCCAGCCGGAGCACGCGGCCGAGATATCGAATGCCGACGCGCGGGACGCGCCGAGCGTTGCCTGCACGTCCACCGCGGTCGCGGGTAGCAGCCGGTCGGGCGTGGCGGTGGCGAGGATGATCGTGTCAAGCTCGCCGGGATGCACGCCGGCTCTTTCCATCGCGATGCGGCCCGCATCCGAAGCCATCGAGCAGGTGGTCTCGCCTTCCTTGGCCAGATGCCGCTCGACGATGCCGGTGCGCTCGACAATCCACTCGTGCGTAGTGTCAATCCCCATCGCCGAAAAGTCGTAGTTCGTGACGACGGTGGCCGGAATTCCCCTCCCGGTACCGGCGATCGCGGCGATCGGCCGCTTCATGCGACGGCGCTGGTGGCGGAAGCCGCGGTGGAGAGCGCTGTCAGCCGCTCCCCTATCAGCGCATTCATGCCCGAATCGGCGGCGCGAGCGGCAGCCTTGATGGCATTGGCGATCGCGCGCGGATTGGAGTTGCCGTGGCAGATCATGCTGATTCCGCGAACGCCGAGCAGCGGTGCTCCGCCGTACTCGGAAGCGTCGAACTTGCGGATCACGTCCTTGAGCTGACTCCTGTCGATTCCCTGCTGCTGGAGAACCTCGAGGACCATCGGCATGACGCCCTCGTAGAACTTGAGCACGACGTTACCGACGAATCCGTCGCAAACCACGACGTCGATCGCGCCGCGAGCGCACTCGCCCGCGGGGAGATCGCGCCCTTCCACATTGCCGATGAAGTTGAATCCGGCCGAAGCGAACGCTGCGTTCGCTTCCTTCACGACCGCGTTCCCTTTCTCCGCTTCCTCACCGATACTGAGCAGGCCGATAGAGGGGTTCGTCCTGCCGAGCACGCACTCCGCGTACACCGCGCCCGGCCAGGCGAACTGCAGCAGCTCGCGGGCCGAGCAGTCGACGTTCGCGCCCGCATCGAGCACGACCACCGGCTGACGGCGCGTGGGAAACGCCGTGGCGATCGCCGGGCGCGTGAGACCGGGGTGCAGCTTGAGCAGCATCGCGGACGCGGCCATCTGGGCGCCCGTGTTTCCCGCTGACACGAATGCGTCGGAACGCGACTCGAGCTGCAGCTTGAGTCCGGCAGCCATCGAGTTGTTGGGCTTGCCGCGAAGGACCGCAATCGGCTTGTCCGACATCTCGATGACTTCGGGGGCATCCACGATCTCGATGCGGTCGCGATGCTCCGCGTCCGCGGACAGCTCCCCTTTGAGAAGAGAGTCCAGCTCGGCAGTTATGGCGTCTGTGCGCCCGACGAGCTGGATGGCGAGGTCGGCATCGCTCTCGCGCAGAGCCTGGAGAGCGCCGGCCACCGGTGCACGGGGAGCGAAATCTCCCCCCATGGCGTCCAACGCGATCCGGGCCAACTCAGGCTTCCTTTGCCGCTACCCGCTGCTCGCCGTCGTAATATCCGCACTCTTCGCACACGTGGTGCGGGCGCTTCATGCTCTGACAGCGCGGACACGACTGGATGGCCACGGGCTTGGCCTTCTTGTGCGTGTTGCGCGCGCGCTTCTTCCGCTTGGAGGTGCGTCTTTTAGGGACGGCCATTTCTTATGCTCGGTGTGAGTCGGAAGCCCGGGGCTCCGAACTTGGTATGTCGGTCAGTTGTCGCCTGGCGCGGCCATTCGGCTCGCCGGTTTTCTCAAAGCATCCCAGCGCAAGTCGCGCGCGGGCTCGCACCCGCAATCGCCTTCGTTCAGATCCGCGCCGCAGCTGGGGCAGAGACCTTTGCAATCTTCCCTGCACTCCGCGAACGCCGGCACGGCCAACAGCCAGCTCTCGCGCACGGCCGGCCTCAGATCCAGCTCGCGGGCCTGCGGATCGAACCCGAATACGTCCGGATCGTCGACCTCAGTGTCGCCGCTCGGGGCGAACACCGCGTGCAGCTCGTCGTTCACTTCTTCGGTAACGTCGGTAAGACACCGCCTGCACTCCATGGCGACCTTACCGCTCATGCGTCCGCTCAGGTAAAAACGCGACTGTCCGGCGGGCGATAGCCGCCCTTCCACGCGGATCGGTCCGGCAGGGCGCTGATCGGCGTCCTGCCAGATCGGATCGTCGAGGTTTAGAGTGCCCGCGACCTGCGCCGCGCGCGCTTCGAGTGACCGAATGTCAAACGACAGCATAAGCCTTGAAACATAAGGCTTTAGCGGGCCGCGAGCAACTCGCTTTCGGCGAAGAAAAAGCGTGATTCGCGCTCGGCATTCTCGTCCGAATCGGAGGCGTGGATCGCGTTCCGCTCCTTGGATTCGGCGAACAGCTTCCGGACGGTCCCGGCCTCGGCTTCCGCTGGGTCCGTCGCCCCGATCGCCTTTCTCAGCTCGGCGAC
>JBKJKB010000195.1:0-3755 GCA_046597675.1 Gemmatimonadaceae bacterium | reverse complement strand
CGCGCTGGTGGTCGATGACTGAGGCATGCTCCGGACGGTCCGGCAACTTGGAAGCCGTGGATTGGTACCGCGTCCCTGGTTCGCAGTTCGTGCGCGGCGGGCAACCGGTCGGGGGCTACTGGAACCGGTACAGCAATCGCATCGTCCTCGCGGAAGTAGGGATCGAGCACGGCCCGAGCGTCCGGCATGAGATGTTGCATGCACTGATAGGCGGAGACGGGCATCCGCGCTCGCAATTTCTCGGAGCATGTGCCGCTATCGTGTACTGTTACGGGAGCTGCATCGATGATGCGGGCCGGTGGCAGCTGCCACAGGAGGAGCACGTAATACTGCCTCCCGACTCGCTTGAGATCACCTCGCGTGCCGAACTCGTGCCGCGCGAGGCGGACGGCCAACGCTGGGTCGTGCTGGAAGTCACCGTGCGGTACCCGCGAGGGCGCGCCGTCCTGGTGGCGGCTCCCGGCGACCCGGTGGCGCCACGCACTTTCGGGTTCAAGTTGGCGGGGCCTTTCGGCGGCATTTCAGCGGAAGAGGTCGCAAGCGATTCTTCGACACTGTTCTTCAAGCCGTTCGAGACCAAGCGGTGGCTATTCGAATTCCTGGTGACATCGGATCTGAGCAGGCACCACATCACACCTGGTGACTATGCAATAGGTGGCGCTTACGCCCGGCGCTGGGCTGCATTCGACACGATCGCGGTCAGCCCATAGTCATAGTACGAACTACGGGGGTTGCCTCGGTAATCACTAGCCGCCAGTCACTAGACACTCCAAGTAGTTTTCACTCATGCCAGATCTTTCTCGACAGCCCGTAATCGTCTCAGCCGTCCGCACTCCGATCGGCCGCTACCTCGGCGGCCTCTCTTCGCTCTCCGCGCCCGACCTCGGCGCGATCGCAATCAGAGCAGCCGTCAAGCGCGCCGGTATTGCCATCGAGGATATCGAAGAAGTGCTGATGGGGCACGTCGTGCAGGGCGGAACGGGGCAGGCGCCGGCGAGGCAGGCGGCGCTCAAGGCCGGATTGCCTGGCACGGTCGCCGCGACGACGATCAACAAGGTGTGCGGCTCGGGGCTCAAGGCAGTCATGCTCGCCGCGCAGTCCATCCGCGCGGGAGATCAACAGGTGGTCGTCGCGGGCGGACAGGAGTCGATGTCCAACGCGCCCCACTATCTGTACGGACTGCGGCAGGGCGTGAAGCTGGGCGACCAGACCATCGCCGACGGTGTCATCAAGGACGGGCTCTGGTGCTCGTTCTGCGACGTGCACATGGGCGCACACGCCGAGTACACCGCGCAGAAGGCGGGCGTCACGCGCGAGATGCAGGACGACTTCGCGCTGCAGTCACATCAGAAGGCGCTCGCCGCGATCGAGAGCGGGAAGTTCCGGGAAGAGATCGTTGCCGTCGAGGTCCCGGGACGAAAGGGCGCAACGATAGTGGACACGGACGAAGGTCCGCGCAAAGAGACGACGCGTGAGGCCCTCGGCAAGCTGCGGCCCGCGTTCCCCGGAAAGGAAGGCGAGAAGTTGAGCGTGACCGCGGGGAATGCGTCCACGCTGAACGACGGCGCGTCGGCGGTGGTGGTGACATCCGAGCAGTACGCGCGCGACAATGGCCTCACCATTCTGGGCAGGATCACCGGCTATGCGACGGGTGGGGGCGAGCCCAGGGATCTTTTCTTCGCGCCGATCGTCGCGGTCGAGAAGCTCATGCGGAAGTCGGGCACGTCGATGGGCGATTACGATCTCATCGAAGCCAACGAAGCGTTCGCGGCTCAGGCACTCGCCAACGGGCAGGGTCTCAACTGGGACTGGGACAGAGTGAACGTGCACGGCGGGGCGATCGCGCTCGGCCATCCGATCGGTGCCAGTGGCGCGCGGATTCTCACCACGCTGCTGCACGCGATGAAGGATCGCGGCGCCAGAAGCGGGCTTGCGACTTTGTGTCTTGGCGGCGGCAACGCCGTGGCGCTCTCGGTAGAGCGGGCCGACTAGCGCGTCGTTGAGACGCGCAATTTTCTTCGCGGCCGACGGCAACTTCCGCGCTATCTGGCGCGGAGTTCTTTTTATTGCCGCCTGCGTCGTCGCGCTCTTCGCCGCATCGGTCGTCGGTGGCAGCCTGCACTCCGCGGCGGCCATGTTCGGGGTCAGGCTGGTGGTGCACCCGCTCGTGTACCCAGTGGGATTCCTCGCGGCGCACGTCTTCATGCTGCGGAAGATCGATCGCAGGGACTGGAGCTATGTCTGGCTGGGGCGCGAAGCCGCGCGTCCGTCGAGGCTGGTCTCGGGGCTCGCGCTCGGGTCTCTGGCGGTGGGGATTCCCGCGGCGGCCCTGCTGGCCTCGAATCAGCTCAGCGTGGCGGACGCACCGGACGGCGGCTGGTGGAGCGCGGCATTGCTCTCCGCGGTCGTGCTTTTGCCGAGCGCTTTTGCTGAAGAACTCTTTGCGCGTGGCTACATTTTCGCACTGGTTCGCGAGGCTGTTTCATGGAAGGTGGCGCTCGCGGCCACGAGCATCGGATTCGGCATGGTGCACGTGGCGAATCCAGGCGCCAACTGGCTGTCCCTGAGCGTGGTCGTGCTGGCCGGTTTCTTCCTGGGGGCGGTCGTGCTCGCGACCGGGAGCTTGTACGCCGCAACGCTGGCGCACTTCGCCTGGAACTGGTTCATCGCGGCGGTCCTGCACATGCCCGTCAGTGGAATTCCGGTAGCCGGGTCGCCGGACTACCGCGTGGTGGAGACGGGGCCGGATTGGTTGACCGGAGGGAGCTGGGGGCCGGAAGGTGGGCTGGCTGCTGGTTTGGGGCTCAGCATCGGGTTGGTTTACTTGTCGTGGACTGCGGCGAAGCGGAATCGCGTATGACTACGGCGCTGCGTGCAGCGTGCAGCATGCTGCATGCAAACTGCAAGAAAAGAAGTTTCTAGTCACTAGTCACCAGTCACCAGTCACCAGTCACCAGTCACCAGTCACCAGTCATCAGCATGAATGAAAAAATCGCCGTCATCGGCGCCGGGCAGATGGGCAACGGGATCGCGCACGTGTTCGCGCAATCCGGCTTCGACGTGACGCTCGTGGACGTCTCAGCGGATGCGCTGCAGAAGGCACGCGACACTATCGCGAAGAATCTCGACCGGCAGGTGAAGAAGGGGACGATCACGGCTGATGCGCCGGCTGAGATTCTCGGGCGCATCAAGGCGGAAACGGATACGAGCGCGGTCGGCGACGCGGGACTCGTGATCGAGGCGGCGACCGAGAACGCTGAGCTCAAGTACAAGATCTTTCAGGGGCTGGAGGCCGAAGCCGCGCCCGAGGCGATTCTGGCTTCCAACACCAGCTCGATCTCGATCACCGAGATAGCGCGTCGCACGAGCCGCCCGGAAAAAGTGATCGGCATGCACTTCATGAATCCCGTGCCGGTGATGAAGCTCGTAGAGATCATTCGCGGGCTCGCCACGTCCGACGAAACGACGAGTCGAGTGATCGAACTCAGCAAGCGCGTCGGCAAGACGCCGGTCGAGGTCAACGACTTCCCGGGTTTCGTCTCGAATCGCGTCCTCCTCCCGATGATCAACGAGGCGGTGTACTGTCTCATGGAAGGCGTCGGGACCGCCGAGGCGATCGATCAGGTCATGACGCTCGGCATGAATCACCCGCTCGGCCCGCTCGCGCTGGCGGACCTCATCGGTCTCGACACGTGCCTCGCGATTCTCGAGGTGCTGCACGACGGCCTCGGGGATCCCAAGTACCGGCCCTGTCC
>JBKJKB010000176.1:0-13100 GCA_046597675.1 Gemmatimonadaceae bacterium | reverse complement strand
CCTGGATTTCTCTCTTCTGCCGGAAGCGGAGTACTCGGAGGAGAGCGTCAGGAAAACCCTGCGCGAGTTGACCGGGTTAGCCCACGCTGCCCCGCATGTCAAAAGACATTTCGCCACCGAAAAAATGATTCATCTTTGCGGAGACATCGAATGTCGAGCGGTGAGCCGTACTGTCCTAGTCGGCGCGGATATCTCGAGCGTACGCTGTAGAGTGTCGCGGTATTGAGCGTGCGCAGGGCGTCGCAGCCGGCGGATTCCGCGGCGGTTTGGTAATGTTGCTACCCGACCGCCTCTTTACCGCAGCGTTGATCCGGCGCACGACCTGGCTGTGGGTCGGCGTGCGGCTGACGGTTGCCATGTTCGGCTTTCTCGCAGGGCTGTCGATCATTCCCACGAGGCCCGGAACCGTATTCCCGATTATCCTGGTGGTCGCCAGCCTCGGCGGATTGGAGATCCATCGCCGCCGAGAGTTTCTTTTCTTCGCCAATCTCGGAGTAGCACCGGCTGCGGTACTCCTTCTCGGTGTCGCCACCGTGTCGCTGTTGGAATTGATACTGGTTGCCGCCAATTCGGTGCTTCGTTGAATACCGAGCTCCGCGCGGACTCGATCGGGAAGCGGTACGGCGCAACACGCGTGCTGACTTCAGCTTCGCTGGTCGCGCGCCCGGGATCGATCACCGCCCTGGTGGGGCGCAACGGCGCGGGGAAGAGCACTCTTCTGAAAATTTGCGCGGGATGGACCTCGGCCGACCACGGCACCATCACCTATCGTGGCCGGACGTACATGCGACCAAGGCTGCACGACTTGGCGCGCGAAGGGTTGTGTTTCCTGCCGGCGGAGCAGCCGTTGCTCTCTCCGTCGTTCCGGCTCGGAGAACAGCTGCAGGCGATCGCCCGTCAACGCCGTAGCTCGGCGCTCGACGAGATCGTCGAACGATTCAGGCTCGGCACGTTGTTGCGGCAGCAGCCGCCTGCGCTCTCGGGAGGAGAACGACGGCGGGCGTCATTCGCGGTCGCGGAGTTGATCGGTCCGCAGTGCCTCCTCGCAGACGAACCAATGCGGGATCTCGCTCCGCTCGACGCCGAGCTGATCAGAACGTCGTTGCGATCGCTTCGGGCGGAGGGATGTGCTATCGTGGTGACCGGGCACGAAATGAATTCGCTCTTCGATCTTGCGGATGAGGTGGTATGGGTGACAGCGGGGACGACACACCATTTGGGCGGCGCGGCCGCGGCGCGCGAGAACTGGCAGTTTCGCCGCGAATTCCTTGGGACCGTCGCACCCACGACGTGGGCTTGAACCGCCGACTCATGCGCGCCATCGGCGCGCGGCCGGCCATAGCCAGCCTTTGTCTCCTGGCGGGTGGTTCCCTTGGGGCGCAGACAGCTACCAGCACGATCGTGGTTGTTCCGACAATCGGAAACGACCACCAGGTTAACCTCGACTATTCCGTCGCGCACCTCGCGGCGTTGCTGGACGTCATCCGCCCGGGCGCCATCATCGTCGACGATAACACTGCTTGGCTCGCACGAAACTGCCCGCTCAACGCCGCGCAGCCGGAGATTCACGTTGCGCTGGGCTACGCAAGGGAATTCGGCATTCCCATTCATGGCCTCCGGGATTGGCCGCCACCGAACGTCGCCGATCCGTATGCCGCTTCGCAGCGCGCAAGGCGTGCCGCAAACGAGCAGGCCCTGGACACCGCCACTGCGCACGCGATGTGGCGCGAGCTGCTCGACCGCAGGAGTGCACAAATCGCCAGACAGTACTCATATGCGGGTACTGCGACGGGGCTCGAGCAATTGTTGGCGGGCGGCTTCGAGGAGCGGGAGGCCGCGTTGCTACCACAGCAACGCACGGGAAACATCACCCGGGCGACTGTTCTGGCTGATTCGGTCATGCGCTTGGTGTCGACGGCGTCGGGTCCACAAAGGTGGGCAGTCGTCGTGAACTGGACCGTAGCGCGCCCGCTCGCTCAAACTCTGCGAACGCGTGCAGGCGTGACAGTAATACCGGTCGACTCCTTCGTACCTTTGCACCCGGTCGGACTCGAGCAACGCATGAACCGCGCGAACCTCTCCTGGATTCTTGCGTCCAATCTCGACGAGTTCTACGGAATGTGGGCGCCGCAGGCCTTCGCGGGGGAACGACTCGCTGCGCTGCTGCGGCGACTGGAGCGAATCGCGCCGAACGATCCGGTGACAGACTATTTACGCGCCAGGTGGCTGATGCAGAACCGCGACTACGCCGCGGCCGACACGATCGTCGTGCGCCTCGCCGAGCTGCAGCCCGACGCGAGCTTTCCTTTTCCGATCAATGGGAAATGGATCCGCCCGCCCTGGCCTTCGGTTCGGCAAAAAGCGCAGCTCAACCGCGCATTCATCCTCGACTATCGAGGCGAACGGCAGGCCGCCCTCGCGATATACAGGGAACTGCTCGCCCATGGGGCGGAGCTGGATGCGGATGCCCGCTTCTTCGGCTACCTGTACGATGACATTCAGGCAGCAATCACGAGCTATGTGGACCGTCCGTACACGGGCGCTCCCTCGGAGGCCTTCCGCCATTTACTCGGCACGGTGCGCAGACCCGAATGCGAACCCGTTAGCTAAATGCGGCTGGACGACATTCCGCAATTCACTAGGATATAGGCCGGAACCGGACGTCAGCGGATTTCGTCATGCATGATTTCATCGCCACGCTGCTACTCGAAAACGTCCAGCCCCGCCCCGGCCGCGGTAGCTGGCACGGGGGGCCCACCGCGGTCGGCGCGCTTCGCGGCGTCACTGCCGAGCAGGCCGCGTGGACGCCGGCACCCGGTCGGAAGAGCATCTGGGAGCTCGCACTGCACATCGCTTACTGGAACTACGCCGTGCGCCGACGCCTCGAGGGTGGATCGGGCGCGCGCTTCCCCCGCACGCCCGCGAACTGGCCGCGAGTCCCGAAGCCGGCCAGCGCGCGCGCATGGACCGGCGACGTCGCGCTGCTCAAGCAGGAACACGAGCGATTGGTCGCCGTGATCGCCGCGGTGCCGCCGAGCAGGTATGACGTACCGCTGCCGGGCGGGAAGCGATGGACGAAGGGGGAGCTGATCCTCGGCATCGCACAACATGACGCGTATCACACCGGGCAGATCCAGCTGCTCAAGCGCCTTTGGTCAAGCCGCCGGCGGTAGAGGCGCGTGGCAGCTACCGGCCGCGCCGTTAGGATAGTCTCGACACGTTCGGATCATTGCCAGCCCTGTGGGGTCGCATCTGATCGACCGTTTCGCCCCGATGGAGGATTTCGATGAAGCGACTGGCGCTGCTGGCGGCCTTTGCGATGACGACCGGATGCATTTCAACCAATGCGACGATCCTCAATCCGTCACCCATCAAGCGAGCGCCAATACCTGCCGATCAGGTCCGCATCTATCGCACGCCCGCCCAGGTCACTGGCCGGTACGAAGAAGTCGCGCTGCTGCACGCGCGAGGCGAGACCAACTGGACGGATGAACTGGACATGCTCGAGTCCATGAGAAAGAAGGCGGGCAAGGTCGGCGCGAACGGCATGATCCTCGATGTTATTCGGGAAGCAGGAGCTGTGGAAAGAATCGCCGCGACGGTTCTCCAGACGGGAACGCTGCGCAGGGGCCGCGCCGTCGCGATTTTTGTTTTCCCGGACTCGACTGCCGCCAAGCCTTAACGGTCCACTCAGGCTTGCCTGCGGCTCGGGCAGCGCGCCAAGTTAGTGCCTCGGAAGGCTGACCAGGTGGCGCCCGTGCATCCACAACTCGAAGCCATCGCAGAGGAGTTTCGCACCGCCGGCGAGCGGCTGCGCAAGCTCGTGTCCGCCGTGCCCGAGCAGTGGTGGACGCGGCGAGCGGATCCCGACCGCTGGTCGGTGGCGGAGTGCGTCGCGCACTTGAATCTCACGGCCGCCGCATATTTGCCGCTGCTCGACGACGCGCTCGCGCGTGCGCAGACTCTGTCCGCGCGTCCGCCGCGAACTTATAACGCCGCGCGGCTAATCGGTCTCGACCGCCCGTCGACCGACGCGCTACCCCGCAGGAATCACAGCATCGGTGCCATAAAACCGGGTGCTTTCGCGGACATTATTGCGGTGGAAGGCGATCCCGGCACCGACATTCGCGCCCTTGACCAAGTCCGGTTCGTGATGAAGGACGGCACCGTGTTTGTGGCACCGCCATGATCTTGGCGAGAGCCTAGCGCCGAGCTCAATAGCGTGGAGAGTCTGGCCGCGCCAAGCTAAATGCCCGCAGTTCCCCGGTTCCTAACCCAACGCTACGCGACGGCCTCAGTGCTTGCCAACGCACTGCGTGTTGGCGTGAAGAATGCAGCGAAAATCCCCGAAAGGAGCTTCGACCGGCACTGCTGCCGCTCATAGCTCACAAGCAACGCTTAACATGAGGAGTCGCCATGGAACGATCTCTCGTCAGTGAACGGCACACCAGCGCTTGGTTGTACCGCTGTATTCGATGTGTTGCGCTTTGTTGTGCCACGGTTGCGGCGCCCTTCGACAGCGCTGCACAGCTCGTTACGCCGAAGACAGTGCCAGTTCTCCAAAGCGGTCAGTTCGACATGTTTCCGTCAGCACGCGCCGGTATGGGTGGCGCCGTGATCGCCGTTGACGACAGCCTGCTCGATCCGTTCGTCAATCCAGCGAAAGCGACGCGCATCGCTGCTGGTCACATCTTCGGAGCTCCCTTCTTTCACAGCATCTCGGGAGCAAGAGGAGGTGGTCGGAGTCTGCCCCTCGGCGGCGGTGGATCCTTCGGGGATTGGGCGGCGACTGGGCTGATCACGCTCCAGCAGCTCGATCGCGGCGGGCCGACACGGAACGTGTCGACCAGCGACCGCTCGGTGTTCAATCAGTATGTCGTAGGATCGATCGCCCGACGTGTGACGCCTTCGACCAGCGTCGGACTCGGCGTGCAGTTCGCGACGCTCGACGCGATCGACGGTGTTGATCTGCTGTATGCCGGCAGCGACCGCATCGATCAATCCGGCAGCCTGGCCGACTTTCGGTTGGGATTCACCAAAGAGACGACCGCCGACGGCCGGTTCGAGGTCATGTTCCTGCATTCGAGAACCGACATGCGCCACGACGTCAGGTTCACTACCTGGCGCTGGGATTCCGTGGCTCGCCGGACCATCCAGGAACGCCGCACCGAGCGCAACGACGATCGAACGCGCATCTCGGGGCTGCACTCCGAGTATTCCCGACGGGTGGGGTCCGAGGGTTGGCGCGTGGGCTGGCTTGGCACGATAAACCGCCTGTCGCACCCGAAGATTCCGAACTACGTGATTCAGAACATTCCACGCGATCCCGGCACCACTTTCAGCTTCAACGTAGGCGTAGGGGTCGGCCGTCTTGTGCGAGGGACTTCTTTCGCTGCGGACCTGATATACGAGCCGATGTTCGCGGAAACGTGGGCGGACGCGGCGACGGATACCGCTGTCAGCGGCGGCGGCACGATCCGGGCAGGCGAGAGGACCGTGGACAACTCTTTCCGTTTCAACAACGTCAAGCTGCGTCTCGGCGCGGGACGCGATCTCCCAATCCGCGGCGGTCACACGACGCTCGGGTACCAAGGGGGAATTTCCCTGTACGCGATCAACTATCGCCTGCACCAGGACAATCACGTGCTGCGGACGTTTCGCGCACAGCGTGAAGATTGGGTGGAATGGACGCCTACGCTCGGCCTTCGGCTGCGGTCGCGCGACCTGGACGTGCTGTACAACTTCTCCTTGACCTGCGGCGCCGGCGGTTGCGGTGACGACGATCAGGTGTTCATTGCTCGCCCGGACCTTGCTACGGGCGGAATCATCGCGGCGCCAAGCAGCCAGCTCTTCATGCGCAGCGGCGCGCTCAAGGTTCACAAGCTCAGCATCACCGTGCCTATTCGTTGATCCTGCGAACGAACATGGAGAGACGGACCCTGGCGGTTCGTCTCTCCATCTGCCCCCGTGCGTGAGGCGACCAAAATCGCCGCCACGATCTTGGCGCGAGCCTAACGCCGCGCTGAATAGCGTCGAGAGCCTGGCCGCGCCAAGTAAAATGCCCGCAGTTCCCCGGTTCCTAACCCCGCGCAGCGCGCGGAGGAGGAGATTGTCATGTCGCTCACGGGCAAGCATGCATTGATCACGGGAAGCTCACGAGGGATCGGCATGGGATCGCGCTCAAGCTGGCGGAGCAGGGCGTCAAGATCGCGGTGCACTACTATCAGAATGAGAAGGCAGCCAAGGACACGCTGGCGGCGATCCGCAAGCAAGACGCCGAGGTGCGCCGCTCGGAGAGCCGCGGCCACGACGCGCACGGGTCGGCGATCACTCCCGATGGGCGCGAGTACTGGCTGGTGAATCGTGTCACCAGCAACGCCGTCGTAATAGATCAGCGCACGCTCGGCGTGCTCGCGGGGATTCCGTTCGTCGGCAAGACGCCGGACATCGTCGCCATCTCTCCCGACAGCCGGTACGCCTTCATCACGCTGCGCGGGCCGAAGCCGGTGACGATGCCGCACCTCGCCGTCGGTGAAACGCCGGGTGTGGCGGTGTTCGACGTCCGCTCGCGCCTGCAGATCAGGTTGCTGGAGCCGGCGAAGGGGAACGAGCTGAGCGACTTTCACGGCGTAGCGATCAGAATGCTGCGCCAATAGACATCGGAGACGAGTCATGTCGGCGAATCCTCCAGCCGCGCCATTCGACCAGGCGCGCGCCGCCGCGTTCGGCGAGCGAATGCTGGCCGCGCTCAATGACGGCGCGTTGTGCACCATGACGTCGGTGGGACATCGCACCGGGCTGTTCGACGTCATGAGCAAACTTCCGCCCTCGATCTCCGGCGAGATTGCCGCCGCGGCAAAGCTGAACGAGCGGTACGTACGCGAGTGGCTCGGAGCGATGACCACCGCGCGGGTCGTCGAGGGGAGCCCTCCACTCTACGCTTCTCCCTGCCACCGGAGCACGCGGGCTGCCTGACGCGCGCCGCGGCCGCGGACAACATGGCGGTATTCACGCAGTACGTCGGCATGTTCGGCACGGTCGAGGACGACATCATCGAGTGCTTCAGAGACGGCGGCGGAGTGCCGTACTCGCGCTTCACCCGCTTCCACGAGCTGATGGCGGAGGACAGCGGCCAGTCGGTACTCTCCTCGCTCGAAACACACGTCCTGCCGCTGGTGCCCGGGTTGACCGGCCGGCTCGCGGGTGGAATTCACGTGCTGGACGTGGGCTGCGGCCGAGGGCGCATTCTCAACAGGCTCGCTTTTTGTACCCGCGGAGCCGTTTCGTCGGGATGGATCTCTCTGAGGAGGCGGTCGCCTTCGCGCGAGAGGAGGCGAAGGCGGCCGGGCTGGTGAACGTCGATTTCATCGCCGCCGACCTGAGCGATTTCGACACGAGCGCGGAACGGGAAGCTTTCAGCTTCATCACCACGTTCGACGCGGTCCACGATCAGGCGAAACCGCTCAACATTCTCCGCGGGATTCACCGGGCATTGAAGCCGGACGGCGTCTACCTCATGCAGGACATCAGTGGATCCAGTGACGTTTACCAGGACATCGAGCACCCGATCGGCACCTTCCTGTACACCGTTTCCTGCATGCACTGCATGACCGTTTCGCTGGCCCAGGGCGGCGAAAGGCTGGGGGCAATGTGGGGCGAGAAGAAGACGCGGGAATACCTGCACAGCGCGGGCTTCCGCTCGGTGGTGACGCACCGCCTCGCGCACGACATACAAAACAACTGGTATGTCGTCACGAAATAGGTACATTTTGCGCTTCTGATATCTGATGCGCCCAGCGTTGCGCGGCGGGCATCTACCGCGTCTTCTGTCATTAGGCGCTGAAACATTAGGCGCTGAAACATTCAGCCATCACGAGTGCGAGCAATGATGCGAAGGGTAATCGCCGCTGTGCTGCTGGCAGGCGCGGCTTCTCCGGCGCCGCTGGCGGGGCAGGAACACATTCATGCGACGCGGGCTCCCAAGGCTGCCCTCGTCCCAACCGCGGCGCGTCCAGGGCCGGCGGTCTTCGAGAACCTGTCGTCCGCTCCCAACACCGTGGTGGTGTCGCTCACGGCGACGCGCGCCCGGCTGTCACTCCTGCCTGGTACGACCACCGAAACGTACGCGTATAACGGTCATGTGCCCGGGCCCACGCTTGAGGTGCGCGAAGGCGACCGCGTCACCGTTCGCTTCAGGAACGAGCTTCCCGAAGCGACGACAGTTCATTGGCACGGCCTGCACCTTCCATTCGACGCCGATGGAAGCCCGTTTCACCTTGTAGCTCCCGGCGAAGAGTACGTATACACATTCACGGTTCGTCCCGGCAGTGCGGGTACGTACTGGTACCACCCGCACCCGAACCACGAGACCGGAATCCAGGTCGCCAGAGGACTCTATGGCGCGGTCATCGTCCGCGCCGCCGACGATCCGCTGCCGGCGTCGCTGACGGAGAAGCTGCTGATACTCTCCGACAATCGATTCCTCCCGGACGGATCGCTCGACGTTCCGGATCGCCACTCGCCGGAGGGGCGAATGGATTTCGAGAATGGACGGGAAGGCGAGGTTCTCTTCGTCAATGGAGAGCTGATGCCGTCGCTGTCCATCCGCAGCGGAGAAGTGCAGCGATGGCGAATCATCAACGCTTCGGCGGGCAGATACTACCGGCTGTCGCTCCCCGGACACACGCTGTTGCACGTCGGGAACGACGGAGGCCTGTTCGAGCGCGCCGTCGAAGTGAGCGAGATCCTGCTCGCCAGCGCCGAGCGTGTGGAGTTGCTGGTGCGCGGCACTGGACGCCCGGGGAGCGAGGCCGTACTGCAGGCGCTGCCGTACGACCGCTACATACCGCAGACCCGGCCGGGCGATTGGGACCGCCCGCGCGATCTGCTCAAGCTACGCTACACGCCGGAGCAGGCGATCACGCCCGTGTCGCTCCCCGAGATGCTCCGGCTGGTGCCGATGCTCGACACCGCGAACGCGACCGCGACACGTGTCATGGTGCTCACGCAGGGAATGATCAACGGCATGCTCATGGACATGAGCCGCGTGGACGTAAGTGCTTCACTGGGCGCGACCGAGATCTGGCAGATCGAGAATCTCGTGGGGCTCGACCACCCGTTTCATCTGCACGGCTTCCAGTTCCAGGTTCTCGATCGCGACGGCGTGCCGGAACCGTATCGTAGCTGGAAGGACGTGGTCAACGTCCCCAAGCACCAGACCGCGCGTTTCATCGTGCGCTACGAAAATTATCCGGGGAAGTGGATGTTCCACTGTCACATCCTGGATCACGAGGATCACGGGATGATGGGCGTTCTCGAAGTCAAATAACCAGGAGAAATGATGAGGTCATGGTCACGGGGTTTCTCACGGTGGGCCCGACGGGTTCCGGCAGTCTTTTTGATCGCGGCGTGCGGTACGCCTGCCGTCTCGAGCCGGCCCGATTTCGCGGCAGCCGAGATCCCGGGGGACGAGCTAGTGCGCGAGGGGCGGATGCTGGTCATCAACCACGCGTGCGGCGACTGTCATGGCGGATACGACAATCCGGCGGCGAACGGGTGGCTCGTGGGCGTAAAGAGCGAGCAGCAGATATTCCAGATCGGGCCGTTCAAGACCTATCCGCGGAACCTTACTCCGGATAATGCCACGGGCATCGGCCGATTCAGCGAGCGCCAGATATTCAACGCGCTGCGGTACGGCCTGCGGCCGGGGGAGACGCCGGACGTGGAAATCACTTCGAACGTTCCCGGCCAGGGCAACTTTCCCGCGAACCCGAAATACCTTGCGCCTCCGATGCCGTGGATGGCCTTCCGCCACATGTCCGACGGGGAGCTGCGGGCCATCGCCGCCTACCTCAAGCGAGGGTTGAAGCCGGTCACCAATCGGGTCCAGGACAGCGAAGGGCCGCCCGATTTCTGGGCCGGGGCTTACGCAGAGATCGTCGGTACGCATCCGGCGCCGGCGTTCCCGACGGCGAACGAGAGGATTCCATAGCACCGGAGGAGACAGCGTTGCGCGCACTTTTCGGGCACGACTTCGAGCGGTACGCAACACAGGTGCGCCGCTGGTTATGACAGTTGTTCCCGCGCGCGACGCACTCGCGATGCTGCGAGACGGAAATGCCAGGTTCGCCTCGCACGAGCGCGGCTCCGACCCGTTTCTCAGCCACACTCCGCGTCCCGACCTCGCAGTGCGGCAGAACCCGTTCGCGATCATCCTGGGTTGCTCCGACTCGCGCGTGCCTGCCGAGATAGTGTTCGATCAGGGACTCGGCGACCTCTTCGTCATTCGCGTCGCGGGCAACATCGTGGCTCCGTCGCAGGTCGGCAGCGTCGAGTTCGCGGTCGCGCGCTTCGGCACGCAGCTCGTGGTGGTGCTCGGGCACTCCGACTGTGGTGTGATCGTGGCCACGCTCGAGGATATTCAGCAGCCCACGGAGAACCAGTCGGGCAAGCTGCAGGCAATCGTGGATCGCGTGCGGCCGTCGGTCGAAGGCCTGCTCGCCACCGATCTCGCGCTCGATCGGGACGGCCTCATCAAGAAGGCTGTGCGCGCCAACATTCAGGCCTCCGTGAACCACCTGCGCCACGGCTCGCCGGTACTCGAGCAGCTCATCAGGGACGAAAGGCTGCTCGTAGTCGGCGCCGAGTATTCGCTTGAGACAGGTCGGGTGGAATTCTTCGACCGCGAATAGCCAGCTTAACCGATCGCGATCCCGATCAGCATGGTTCGGGTTTGCGCCAACGCACGCCTTCGCTCCGCAACTGCTCCCGCGTCATCTTCAGCATGAGATCTTCGAAATCGCCAGGCGAGAGATGGGCGCACGCGGTCTTCAGGCGGAGGGTCAGGCTTTTCCGGATGCAATCCTCTCTGCTTTGGGGGCTGTCGGGGTGCAGGTGGAGGGCTAGCGGGACGAGCTCCTCATGGGGTGGAATCGATTTGTCTGGAATTGTAGCTAAGGCCTGCAAGGATGCAGCCAGACTCCAACGGCCCGAGGGTCAGGAACGGACAGTCTTCTTCAACTCGTCGAGATGTTTCTGCCAGAGGCCGTTGGCTTCCATCTCCTTGCGATGATACCCAAGCACCGTCCCGCGGGACCGAGCTCGTGTTCAGTCCAATTTCGTCGCGATAATTCTAGGCGTAACTGTCCGGATCAGACATTGCTAGGCCACGGCAACCACCTTTAAGCGGCTCCATTGGCCCTTTACTCAGCGAGGCAGCATGATAATCAGCGCTCCCGACCGTACAGAGTACGCCGCTTACTACTCCCCATATATCGACAAGGTCGCCGGCAACGACGTGCTGGCAGTCCTCGAGGCGCAGCTGGGGCAGACGCTGCCGGTCCTCGAGCACGTCTCGGAAGAGCGATCGCTGCACCGTTATGCTCCCGGCAAGTGGAGCATCCGCCAGGTCATGAGCCACGTCAACGACACGGAGCGACTGTTCGCATTCCGCGCATTCTGGTTCGCGCGCGGCATCGAGGATCCGTTGCCGAGCTTCGATCAGGACGCTGCCGTTACGATCGCCGGTGCGGACGAACGCCCGTGGAGCAGTCACGTCGACGAGTTCAAATCCATTCGTGCGGGGACGCTGACACTGTTTCGAAATCTTCCCGCCGACGCGTGGATGCGGCGCGGAGTCGCCAGCGGGAATCCGTTCACGGTGCGCGCGCTCGCTTACATATGTGCGGGGCACGTCACGCATCACGTGAACGTTCTGCAGGAACGGTATCTGACGGGCTAAGCGGGGGTTCCGCTCCACTCGGTCCTACGCACACCTTTCAGCATGGTCTCACTCCTCGACATAATCGGCCCGGTCATGGTCGGGCCGTCCTCGTCGCACACGGCAGGTGCGTGCCGCCTGGGCTTGTTCGGCCGCGGTCTCGTCAGCGGCACACCGGAAAAGGCGGTGGTCGAGCTGCACGGCTCGTTCGCGCGCACTGGTGAAGGACATGGTACCGACAAGGCGCTCGCCGCCGGATTGCTCGGGTTCAGGCCCGACGACGAGCGAATTCGCACCGCGCTGGAGATCGCCGAGAAGGAAGGGCTCGACTACAAGTTCGAGAAAACAGCGCTGGGCGACGACGCGCATCCCAACACGGTGCGCATGACACTCGACCACGGCGACGTCCACGCTACGCTGACCGGTGCTTCGCTCGGCGCGGGCCGCGTGCTCGTGACGGAGATCGACGGGTACCCCGTCGAGGTCACCGGGAGCTTCCATACTATAGTAATGATCGCCGAGGATATTCCCGGCTCGATCGCGCGCATCACCGGAATCCTCGCGGATCACAGGATCAACATCGCGACGCTCCGGCTCACGCGGAAACAGCGCGGCGGAGACGCGTTCATCGTGATCGAGTGCGACGAAGCTCCCGGCGAAGGCGTACGCGACGAGATTCGCGGGCTCGGCTGGGTTCGGTGGGCCAGGCGGTTGGACAAGGTCGCCGGTCATGTATAAATCGCTCGCGGAGGCAATTCGCGATGCGGAGTCGAGCGGGCGCACGTTGTCGCAGACGGCGCTCGACACGGAGTCGGCCGATCAAGGGCGCACCGTTGAGGATATCCGGAGCGTGCTGGCCCGCGCACTCACTGTCATGCGCGGCGCGATCGACCAGGGAATGGTTGGCGATCTGTACTCGGCGTCCGGTCTGGTCGGCGGGGACGCGGCCAAGCTGAGGTCGGGGCCGGCGGGGCCGCTGGCGGGGACGCCGTTCCGGGATGTGCTCGCGCGCGCGCTGGCAGTGCAGGAGGTCAATGCCGCGATGGGCGTGATCGTCGCCGCGCCGACGGCCGGTGGTGCCGGAATATTGCCCGCCGTGCTCACCGGTCTCGCCGCGAGCAACAACTTCAGCGACGAGAAGCTGGTGGACGCGCTGGCGGCTGCGGGACTGATTGGCGCAGTGATAGCCGAGCGCGCGTCGTTGTCCGGCGCCGAGGGCGGGTGCCAGGCGGAGACTGGTGCGGGCGCGGCGATGGCCGCTGGCTCCGCGACCGAGATGCTGGGAGGCACACCGTCGCAGGCGGGACATGCAATCGCGCTGACGATGCAGGGGATGCTGGGGCTGGTGTGCGACCCGCTGGGCGGGCTGGTCGAGCTGCCG